>JAXJRI010000100.1:0-4905 GCA_036310685.1 Lachnospiraceae bacterium
AATATGAATGGCGGCACGTCTGTTTAATCTGTCAGGATTAATATCACATCTCAGATTGATTATTTAACTTTTTTTACTTTGCTCCATGCAGAGTAGTACTTCTTACCGAAGATGGTCTTGTAAGTACGAACTCTGATATTCTTTTTGTTCTTCTTAATCTTCTTAAGAGTAACTTTTGTCTTGCTAGTCTTCTTAGTTGTTGTGAATTTCTTCTTGAAGTTCTTCTTTGTAGAAACCTGAATCTGGTATTTCACTCCGGCTCTCTTCTTAACAGTAACAATGAGTTTTGTGCCTTTGCGTTTAGCCTTTTTAACCTTTGTAGCTGCAGGCATTGTTAAAGGAGCCTTAGCAAATCCGTTTGCGTTAGCATATGCTTCTGCTGCTGTGCCAGGATCACAAGTGATGGTGAAGCCAGGTGTCTTATAGAAGGTGTAATAGCTGTAACCATCTTTATATTCTGCGTTCATGTTCTCGCGTCTTGCAAAATAGCCAAATGCTTTCTTGCCAATCTGTGTAACGCTTGCAGGAACTACAATATTAGTCAGTTTATTAAGACCGAAGAAAGCTCCAGCATCTACTTTGGTAACTGTAGAAGGGAGTGTAACCTTAACAACGTCGTCAGCATCTGCCATATACTTGATTCTTGTTACAGCCTTTCCACCAAGAGTAGCAGGAATTGTGACATCAGTAGCTGTGCCTGCATATCCTGTGACTACGGCCTGATTACCGACGGTCTCATAATAGAATCCATTATCAATACCATCAGAATAGGTGTCGGACTTGAATGTGAACTTCTTGCCATCATTATCGAATGAGATGGTGTAAGTCTTTCCTGCAACGAGCCTTGCTATCTCATACCCGTCATAAGAAGAACTACCATCGTTCTTCCGTACCTCATCATAATATGTATCATTGTCATAATAATTATCGCTATCACGATAGTAATTGCTGTCCTGATCAGAATCGATGTCGATATCTTCTCCAGATCCACCTTCGGTATAGAACTTATAAAGTCCTGTTGCAGTTGGTGTTACTGTGTACTTATCATCGGCATTAGCGGTGATTGTGGTTCCAATCGTATAGTTCTGTGTTGCTGCTGCAGCTGGCATTGCTGGAAGTACTGTGACAACCATAGCTCCAGCTAATACATAGCTCATTAATCTTCTCATGTGCTAACCCTCCCCAGATAATATTCTGGTAATAACATAAAACCCAAAAGTTACTTGTTGAGAGATGAACTCTCAGCTAATCTGACAGATTAATTGTTACTTGTATCTTACACCTATATTAAGATAATTTCAACAATGAATAGAAAAATAGGGGACATTAATTATGCATATTAGACAAGAGATTATGTGGTGTAGGCTTATGATAGATGATTCATTATCCAAATCGAACTCATACTTCATCCAGAAATGTCGTCTAAAAAGCGACCCGGTGAATAGTAGAAATTGATATCATAAGTTAAAATATACATTTTCTGTTTTTGAAGGAATCAGTACGAGGAGGGATACTTATGAAGAAAATGAAAATGCTGGTTGGCATGATGCTTGTAGCAACTTGTCTGACATCGCTGGTTGGCTGTGGAGCGAGTCAGAAGAGTGCGGAGACGACAACAGAGGAGCAGTATTATGATCAGAAGTTCTTAAATTCGATGGCGGCTGGGCTTGAGGCGAGATGGAAGATCACTAATGCTACGGATCAGAAGATTGAGAATGGTGAATTTACAGATGAGCAGATCAAAGAGACTTATATAAAATGTGTCAAAGAAGAACAGAAACAGATCAGTGATTATCGCAATAAGAAATTTAAAGATTCTCAGCTGCAGGAATATGCATTACAGTATATTAATGGGGTAGATGCTCAAGGCCAGGCACTAAAGGAGTATGGTTCTAAAAATTACGATACCAAATGGTCTGATGCATATAATAAACGTTCAGAAGCTCTTGCGAAGATTGCCAGTGCCTATAAGATTCCTATCTCAGGGAAATATGAGACTAGCTACAATCAACTCCTCAGCGATGGTAAGGGAGTTGAAAAGCTGAGTAACACTATGACTCAAGTTGATGAGTTGTTGAAGAATGTTGACTTCAAAGAGACCAAGAATGAGGATGGTTGGAAGACTTACGAGGCTGTAGTTGAGAATACAACAGACGCTAATTTTACCGATTTTTCAGCAAATGTTAATCTCATGGATAAGGATGGCGTTCAGGTGGAATCCCAGTCAGTATATGTCTCTGATTGGAATAAAGGGGCAAAAGCAAAATTCACATTTGATACCGATAAGGATTTCAAGACCGTAAATTGTGTTATTGATTCATGGACAGATGATCAGGGCAATTACGGTGATGCTACAAGAGCATATCAGACAGAGTAGAGCGATATACGCGTGGTATGAGAGTGATGATAAATCAGACGGCTATGCCGATATGACCTTCGAACTTAAAGGCGCAGACGGAACGATTGTAAAATAACCAAAGATAAGAGAAGAAGATATTAAGGAAGAGGACTATCCATTAGCGATAGTCCTCTTTTTGCAGATTAGCCATACCAAGAGTGCTAAGTGCGGTAACTCCACGAGCTACATTATTGATATGACCTCCCAGACCGTTGCCATGCTTCTTCGTCTTAGATTCCACTTCTACTAATTCAATATTAACATTCTCGCTTTGACATTTTGGACACTACATATCATTTCCTCCTCTCAGATATCGATAAATTCTTTACACTATGCAAGATATTTCCGAAGATGGAAAGATGTAATATTGACTGAGAAAGAAGTAAGAAGTCGGCTTAAGATATTTACATAAGAAGTTGGTGAGTGAACATATTGAAAGAAAAAATTAACAGCATGATTTTGTAGAGAGATAAAAGTCATACAGATCATGCGGTTAATCTATTATATGAGCTGGATTACAAAACCGGAATATAAAAACATATTAGCAAAATCTGTGAATGTAGAAATTAAGTTGTTACCTATTTCGAAAGCATATTAGTTATCTGATTTGAGGAATGTCGCCATGTTAGCGACATCCCAAAATAAGAAATATGGTATTATTATATCAGAAATTAATAAGCGACTATGCTATATCGAAGAGGACCGCGTAGGGGAATATGAGTATTAGGAGGTAAGATAATCATATACTTATATACATTATCCATAAATATCTAATATATCGATAATGAATATTATTAAGAATATTCCTTATTTTATAGATATATTGTATAATTAGTGAAGAATATAATTTCGGAAGAGAGCGAAGGATCATGTCTAATTCACCGATTCATGAAAAGTTCATATCGTCTTCTAATGTCACGACGGGTGGGGATAATGAATCTCGTCATCTCTATTACCAGCTTCGTATGGGTATGTCGAAGGCGAAGAGTGTCGACCTGATTGTATCTTTTCTCATGGAGTCTGGTGTCAGCTTGATCCTGGATGATCTTAAGGATATCCTGGACCGTGGTGGTAGGGTGCGTATCCTGACTGGTAATTATCTAGGAATCACGCAGCCGTCTGCTCTTTATATGATTCGTGCGAGTTTAGGAGATGCCGTGGATCTAAGATTCTTCAATGAGCGTTCTCGTTCTTTCCATCCAAAGTCTTATATCTTCCATTATGAGAATCACAGTGAGATATTTATCGGTTCTTCTAATCTGTCTAGAAGTGCGCTGACATCTGGCATCGAATGGAACTTTCGCTTTTCCAGTTTGGATGACGAGTCAGACTATCAGAAGTTCTATAATACCTTTGTAGATCTCTTTGAAAATCATTCCATCGTTGTAGATGATAAGGAACTGAAAAGATATTCGAAAAACTGGCATAAGCCGGCGGTCTATAAGGACTTGAATCGGTATGATGATCAGAATGAGATTGTTGCCCAGGACAAGATTACACCGATGTATCGGCCTCGTGGAGCGCAGATCGAGGCTTTGTATGCTCTTCAGCAGAATCGGAGTGAGGGAGCAGCGAGGGCCCTTGTCCATGCAGCAACTGGTATTGGTAAGACTTACCTAGCAGCATTTGATTCCAGGAATTATCGGAGGGTCTTGTATGTCGCCCATCGTCAGGAGATTCTAAACCAGGCGAGAGCTTCATTTGCTAACATTCGAGACGACGAGGCGGGATTCTTTGGAAATAACAGGAAGGATACTAGCCAGAATCTTATCTTTGCCATGGTGGAGACCTTGGGCAAGAAGAAGTATCTTAACGACCAGTATTTTAAGCCAGATGATTTTGACTACATTGTCATTGATGAGTTCCATCATGCAGTCACGAATCAGTATCACAATATCATCGAGTATTTCCATCCCAAGTTTCTGTTAGGACTTACCGCAACTCCGGAGCGAATGGACGGTAGAGATATCTATGAGCTCTGTTATTTTAATGTCCCATTCGAACTAAATATGCGGGATGCCATCAATAAAGGAATGCTGGTGCCATTTCATTATTATGGGATTTATGATGAGACGGATTATTCTGGTCTGCATCTGGTGAGGGGCCATTATGATGAGTTGGATCTGGAGAAGATCTATATTGGCAACCAGAGACGATATGATCTGATTTATAAATATTATCAGAAGTATCCATCGAAGAGGGCACTTGGTTTCTGCAGTTCCAGAAAGCATGCAGAAGATATGGCAAAGGAATTTGCCAAGCGGGGTATCAAGGCAGCGGCTGTCTACAGTGGAGGACAGGGAGAGCATGCTCTTGATCGAGACCAAGCATTGGCCAGATTACGAGACGGAGATCTTAATGTGCTTTTCAGTGTGGATATGTTCAACGAGGGTGTGGACGTACCGAATATCGACCTTGTCATGTTCCTGCGACCGACGGAATCACCGATCGTATTCCTTCAGCAGTTAGGAAGAGGACTGAGGAAGTCTAAGGGGAAGGAATACCTG
>JAXJRI010000101.1:0-3836 GCA_036310685.1 Lachnospiraceae bacterium
GACTATCAGATGTTCTCCATGGACTTTGAGGAGTTTCTCTGGGCAAAAGGGTATGGAGAGGATCAGGTGGAGAGTATCTTGAATCATATGATAGATCTGGCCATCCCTGCCCCGTTCCCGTGGGTCTCAATATTGATTGGCTGATCTGAACCGTATTTGAGCATCTCCCACTCTTCCTCGCTGTAATCCTTGAGCTTCTTATCTGGATTGAGATAGGGGTTCTGCAGGTATATCTTTGTCTGCCATCCCGCCGCGAACTGACTGAAAGTGAAGCCACCATCTCGGATGGTACCCTCTGGATTGAAGAGCTTATCCTCCACCAAGGTCAGCCTCTTCCCCAGTCCGGTACAGTCCGGACACATGCCAAGGGGATGGTTGAAGGAGTAGGCCATGGAACCTCCGGCACTAGGCTTGCCCACCCGGGAGAAGAGCAGTCTCAGCAAGGGCGCCGTATCCACCGCCGTGCCCACGGAGGACCTGGCATTGACTCCCATGGATTTCTGGTCTACGATGACGACCGGGGTCAGTCCCTCCATCGTCTCGAAAGCAGGCCGCTCGTAATGCGGCAGCTTATTTCTCAGATAGGCAGAGTAACCTGCCTGCCATTGCCTGGAACTCTCCGACGCGATCGTATCAAAAGCCAGAGAGCTCTTGCCCGATCCGGACAGACCGGCCAGGACCACTAATTTCCCTTTGGGTATCTTCACATCGATGTGCTTGAGATTATTCTCCGAAGCACCTCTGATCTCTATATATTCCATGACAATTTCCTTCCCTCTGCTGTAACCGTTCACCGTCCGACCTTCTGGATCATTCTAACAGGCCCTGCTTGAAGGCTTCCACCATCTCCCAGGTCATGCTAGCTTCCTCGTTGCGGTCCGGAATGTCCTCCCTGGCAACCCAGGCGGCTTTGGCCAGTTCCTCCGTATCTAGATGGATCTTGGTCTCATCGTCCGCCTCGCAGACATATCCTAAGAGAAGATCCTGATCGATGCCCCAAGGCTGTGTCTTGTAAGGATGGATGTTCTTGACATGAATCCCCGCCTCCTCCATCACTTCTCTGGCAACGGTCTCCTCGGCAGTCTCGCCGAACTCCACAAAGCCTGCAATCAAGCTAGCACCCTTGTATTCTCTTCCACGGTAGCGGGTCATCAGAAGTTTGTCCTGATAAATTACGGCAATGATCACGGCAGGGTTCAGTCTTGGGAAGACCATGTTGCCGCATTCCGGGCAGACCATGGCTCTGAGACTCTCATGATGCCTCATGTGGGTGCCACAGCAGCCACAGAACTTTGTCGTGCTGTACCAATGATAGAGATGATAGCCACTCATTCCAGCAAAAGCCAAATCATGAGGGTTCAGATTAAAGAACTCCATGATGTTGACAAAATCATATCCCTCATGGCTGGGAAGTTCCTGACCCATGTAGAGAAAGAACTGCCTGTCGTCAATGCGAAAAAGATACTGCAGATGTTGGGTCCCGATTTGAGACACCGTTGGGTAATCAAGCAGATTATCCTCATGGGCTTTCGTGAAGATCTTCCGGCCGTCATAGCTGAGGACCAAGTCCTCTGGCTTGGGTTCAGACGGCTGATACTGGTTGTAAAATTTCTTTGGCTTGATGTCCTGTATCATAATACTTTACTTCCTTTCGCAACTGAATCATGTTTCAAGCATTATACCATACCAGGTAGATGCATGAGAGATCACCGTGAAGAAATGCAAAGAAAAACAGAGTCGTGGCACATGTCCTCATCCCCTTCATTGTCTCCGCATTATGGACAGGACAGATGATCTTCTTGGCCACACCCATGCCAGCGATGGCAGTGCTGACGCCACATGTGGAGTATTCATTTACAGAAAATGGAAATGACCTGATGCCAATCTTCTACCAGATTATGATCTGGGGATTCAAGCATGAAAACGACTGAACATCAAACAATATGGATCTCATTTTCAACTTGTTTTGCGGCTTCCCTTTCCCAGTAACCGAATTCACAACGATGTTTTTCCGTCATGTCACCGTCTCCTCCCTATGTCCTGCCTAAAACTGCATGATAATCTCCGTTCGGGTCGGAGCCTTCACATGTTCAGCAAAAACTCTGGCATCCTCCTTCTTCCCTACAATACTGCCATAATGAGTCGGAATTGCAATATCCGGCTTGATTGTATTGATCAACTTGGCCGCCGCTTTGGCATCCATGGTAAAGGTTCCCCCGATCGGCACCATAGCAATATGGCATGACACCTTCTGGTTCTCCTTATTATTATCCGTATCCCCAGCGATATAGATCTTCTTTCCGTCAATATCCAGAAGATATCCCACCCAGCCAGAAGATTTGGGGTGAAATGGCTTCAGCCTATTGTAGGCAGGGATCGTATCAAATTCCAACTGATCAAACCTGTAATGTTCCCCAGGACGGACCGTAAGGATATTATCAATGCCAGACTCTTTCCGTGCCTGCCCTTCCATCTTCTCAGGAACGATAAGGATGGAACTTTCTTTGCTGACCTTTTTGATATCCGCTCCTCCTAGGTAAGCTATTTTGCCTTCAGTATACTCTGACTTAAAACATCACTTAGTTACATCAATCCAGGCCTCAAAGCCTGAATACTTCTCCAGCTGATCCATGGTCATCTTGACTGCACTGTTAGAACTTCCCGCAGCAGGATAGACGTAATCGTGTCGCCTGCAGGACTGGTCCAGATAGATCTTCACTCCATCCTTAACCGCAAACGGACAGACCCCACCAGGTGCATGCCCGATCAGGTCCTCCACCTGATCAGAAGATATCATCTTTGCTTTCTTGTGAAATACAGACTTATATTTTTTGTTATCGACTCTGGCCATTCCTGCCATGACAATCAGGATTGGCTGATCATCTACCAGAAAAGACAGAGTCTTAGCAATTTGGTCTGGCTCCGTGTTAAGTGCAGAAGCCGCAAGCTCCACCGTAGCGGAGGATGTTGGAAACTCCAGCACCTGAATCTCTGTTCCTTTAAAATATTGTTTTACTCTCTCGACTGACATTTGTCTTCTCTCCTGTTTCATCCACTATCTCTCACTATGGATCATCTCTTCCTTTATTGCTGATTATCCCTTCCGCAACCTCAATACGTTATGTACAATATCATATACTCTGCTTTGCACCCTATAACCGCTGTACCCACTCTAATTACTACAGATTATATCACATCCCCTTTTTCCAGATACTGACCAGGATAAGACAAGCGAAGGAAATCAGAGCACGGGCGGGCATGCGAGATGGGGCCTGAGGTACATTTCCAAGAGAGTTCATGAAATCGTATGCCTCAAAACTCCGACACAGCCGAAATATGGTCAGCCCCGGTCTAGCTCCATCCCATCGGCCGGCTGCTCATCCGCGCGGAAAGGATGTGACTGACATGACCTTCCGCACTGCATCCGTAGATCCATCTGTTATGTAGTGTCCTCATCGGCTTCGGTGAAGAGATATAGAAGCTCCTTCTTCGGTCCTTCCGGTTTGTCTGTCGGCATCTCCTCCGCGATCTGATGGATCTTGTTCATCACGGTGGTCGCAGAGATCCGGGATTTCGTTGGGACAGCTTCCGCGGCATCACGGTAGGATGTCCTGAGGGCTTCTTTCAGGATCGTCACTTCCGCATTCTCCGTGAACCTCTCATGTTTATCAATCCCAATGATATCTTCCAGAAGATACCGGTATCCGCTCCCGTCATCACGGTTCTGATGGTATGTGCAGTCAAACGTTACTTCACCTGCAGAACTGATCAGGGTACGCTGGTCTCGCCGCTGAATATTGTAGTGATTTTTTCTCCACGGGAGATCTCTGATGATC
>JAXJRI010000102.1:0-19292 GCA_036310685.1 Lachnospiraceae bacterium
CCCTATTACTAATATAATATACCTTTAATATTAAGATAATATAAGATAATTATTAATTTTATATTAAATTTACGGCATTTTTACTCAGAGGAGACTACATGAATATACAAGACAATGTGATGACCTATCTAAGATTCCGAGGAGATCTTACCTTTCAGCAATCCCCCTTCAACGAGGTTGACGCACTGATATTTTCTATCTTGTCAAGCATCTGCTATGATGGAATTGTCCCATCGCCGAAAGATTATGATCAGATGCATTATGCGGCCCATAGTGTGACGCAGCTTTATGATCTGGCTTCCTATGATGAAAATAGCAAGGGCGTTACACTGAAGGAAGTATATAAAGAATTGCTGAAGACAGGGGCGAAACCTCTTTCCGAGGCGGAAAAAGCGGAGGATTTTGATCCTAAGCTCGCAGATGATGCAGGAGATTACCCTGCCAGCCCTTATCGTATGGAGATGCTTCTGCTGATGTTTCAGACGAAGAGATACAGCCAAGTCCGTCTAAGTAACTTTGTCAGGGAGATTGACGATCATGGTGTGATGCAGTTCTCTGCCATGCATGTGAATTATCAGAAGAATCGCACATACATCGTCTTTCGTGGGACGGACCATTCCTTTACCGGATGGAAGGAGGATTGTCTGATGACAGTTCGGATACCGGTTGCAGGGCAGGAGCGGGCACTTCAATATATTAAAGATACCGTGGACCTGTCTCTCTGGAATTTCCGCAGGAGATATTATCTGGGGGGACATTCCAAGGGTGGCAATCTTGCAGTTTATACTGGTATCTTCTGTGATCCGGGATTCCAGAAGAAGATTCTTGGCGTATATAGTTTTGATGGTCCTGGCTGGTGTCAGGATCTGAAAAATGAGGAAGAGAGTAAAGAGAAGTACGATAGAATCAGTGATCGCCTTCATACCTATATTCCTGAATACTGTCTGGTCGGTGTGATTAATCCTTACTATGATCAGAGAATCGTTGTGAAAAGCTTTGGAGAAGGAATCGGACAGCACAGCGGAAAGTCATGGATTGTGGAGGGAGACCACTTCTGCCTGGGCCTAAGAGATGAGTCCAGTATTCAGACAGAGAAGGCAGTCCACAGATGGCTAGATTCTATGACCTTAGAGGAGAAGAATCAGTTTATTGATGCCTTCTTTCACTTGGTGGAGGAGTCAGAGATCTCCCGTTTTGATGACATTTTCTCACTCTCTCTTCGTCAGGTGATCAGTCTTCTTATGTCTGCTACTAAGGTGCCGGCTGAGGAGAGAAATCTGGTAATCAAGGTGCTGAATGCGCTGAGAAAAGAGCGAAAAGAACAAAAATAATATCTAGCAGATCTATGATAAGGAACGGCCATAGGCGGTTCCTTTTATAGTTTAAGGAGTAATTTATCGGAGCGTATGTTAAGATAATAGAATGAGAGATTTAAGTGTGTGATTGTACTCACAGAAATTTCGTGATAAATGTTACAAATCATACTTGAATAATATGAATGGTAGGTGTATAATCCAACTAAATCAAGACAAAACATACTAATTATATAGGATATATAGATTTTGTAGAAGTATGGTTATGGGAAGGTAAGGAAAGGAGAATCGTCATGGCTATCGATTATGCTAAGCTTAAAAAAGGTGGTTTCATGAGACAGAAACAGAAAGGCTGTTTCTCCATGCGACTGCAGATTGTCGGAGGATATGTGACAGCTGAGAATCTGAGAACAATTCAGGCAGTAGCTGATAAATACGGTGAAGGATATGTTCATCTGACTAGCCGCCAGGGTATTGAGATTCCATTCATTCACTTTGAAGATATTGAGGAAGTCAAAGAAGAGCTTGCAAAGGGAGGATGTAAGCCAGGTGTCTGCGGACCTAGAGTTCGTACTGTCACAGCCTGTCAGGGTGATGCTACCTGCCCTTCTGGCAATATCGATTCTCAGAAGATTGCCAGAGAGCTTGATGCAAGATATTATGCGAAAGAGCTTCCTCATAAATTTAAATTTGGTGTCACAGGATGTCAGAACAACTGCTTAAAGCCAGAGGAGAATGACGTCGGAATCAAAGGTGCTTTGGATGTCACTTATCATGAGGATTTGTGTACTAAGTGTGGTGTCTGTGAGCAGGCATGCCGTCAGAAAGCGATCAAGATTGAGAACGATAAGCTTACCATGGATGAGAGCAAATGTAATTACTGTGGAAGATGCGTGAAGTCTTGTCCGTTCGATGCATGGACAGGAGAGAGTGCATATCTGGTTTCCTTCGGTGGTCTTTTCGGGAATACCATCAATAAGGGTTCTGAGCTTCTGCCACTGGTAAGAAGCGAGAAACAGCTTTTTGCGATCACGGATGCAGCAATTGAGTATTTTAAGGACCATGCCAAACCTAGTGAGAGATTCAAGTTTACACTTGACCGCACAGGATGGGATAATTTTGAGAAGTATATTAAGGAGGTTTATGATGCCAACAGAGATTAAGCCAGTAGATACCGTAGATATTACAGATGTTGTCTGTCCAATGACTTTTGTAAAGGCGAAGGCAGCGATTGAGGAGCTTGAAGTTGGAGATGTCTTAGAAGTCATCATGAATGAAGGCGAGCCAGTCCAGAATGTTCCTAGAAGTATGAAGGAGGACGGCCAGCAAGTCTTAAAACTTGAGAAGATTGAAGGACAGGAAGGTAAATTCCGTATGTATGTCCTGAAGAAGGAAGACTAGCAGCAATTTTTGAGATTTATTCTAAATAAACATTATAAATACATAAACGTTGTAAATAAGAGGAATCCTGTCAGAGGGATCGGATATAGGAGGATATGCAGCCATGGTATTAACAGTTGGAGGCGAAAAGAAAGAGTATGAAGACGGAATCACCGTCGCAAAGCTTATTGAGGTTGAGGATGTTGAAACACCTCAGTATGTCACAGTCTCATTAAATGACAACTTTCTTGAGAGTGGTACATTTGATCAGACCGTATTAAAGGACGGAGATTCTGTAGAATTTATTTATTTCATGGGTGGAGGTGCCTACTAAGATGGCTTTAACGAACGAACAGCTGGAGAGATACTCCAGACATATCATATTAAAGGAGATTGGCGTAAAAGGTCAGAAAAAGCTGATGAACGGTAAGGTTCTGATCATTGGTGCTGGTGGATTAGGATCTCCTGCCGCTCTTTATCTGGCAGCAGCAGGAGTGGGAACAATCGGTATCGTTGATGCTGATGTCGTTGATCTGTCTAATCTTCAGAGACAGGTCATTCATACGACAGCAGACCTTGGAAAACTTAAAGTAGAATCTGCAAAAGACACTATGGAAGCGATTAATCCGGATGTCAAGGTAATTACCTACCATACTTTTCTGATGGCGAACAATGTAAGAGATATCATCAAGGACTATGATTTTGTTATCGATGGTACAGATAACTTCCCTGCCAAGTTCTTAATTAATGATGCTTGTGTTCTGGAGAAGAAACCTTTCTGTCACGGTGGGATCATCCGTTTCCGTGGACAGCTGATGACATATGTACCTGGAGAAGGTCCATGCTACCGCTGCGTCTTCAAGGATCCGCCGCCAGCAGATGCCGTTCCAACCTGTAAGCAGGCTGGTGTTATCGGTGCTATGGCTGGAACCATCGGATGTCTTCAGGCTTTAGAGGCAGTGAAGTATCTGACAGGAGCAGGTAATCTTCTGACAGGAAGATTAATGACATTTGACGCACTGAAGATGGATTTCCACACAATCAAGCTTCCACCGCATGATCCGAATTGTGCGGTTTGTGGAGATCATCCAACAATCACAGAGCCAATTGATTACGAGCAGGCTGTCTGTGACTTGAAATAGAAATCAAGACGAAGGTTTAGGATAGAAGGAGAGGAAGAGCATGGTTCGATTAGACCGGAAGGATTATCAGGCTATCGTCTCTTATTGCAAAGAGGGAAAACCGGAGGAATGCTGCGGACTTCTTGGTGGGATCCGGGAAGAGAATGGAGACTGTCGGGTGAAGAAAGTGTATTACCTGACGAATACAGACCACAGTCCCGTTCATTTTTCCATGGATGTCAAAGAACAACTCGCTGCGATCAAGGATATGAGAAGTCTGGGGATCACCCTGATTGGAAATTTTCATTCTCATCCGGGAACGCCAGCAAGACCTTCCGAGGAAGATAAAAGACTCGCCTTTGACCCTAAGCTTCGCTATATGATTCTGTCTCTGATGATGGCAGAGCCTGTCCTTAAGGCTTTCCGTATCACAGGAGAGGAAGGATCTAAGACTTCCAAGGCAGAATTGATTGAGATTATTGATAAAGGGGCATAGAATCATGAGATTTACTACAAGATTGCTTCACAGCAAGGCAGCTGCCAAGTACCCCTATGGGGCAACGGTACCGCCCATCTCACAGGTGAGTGCATTTGCTTATGAGTCAGCGGAGAAGCTGGAGAAAGTTTTTAACAATAAAGCACCTGGATATGCATACACAAGAATTGGCAATCCTACTGTTGCTGATTTTGAACAGAAGATGAATCTGTTAGAGGGAGGAGTCGGAGCAGTCGCATGCTCCTCCGGTATGGCTGCCGTTTCTATGTCGCTTCTTAACATACTGTCTGCAGGCGATGAGGTTATCGCCTCCAGTGGACTGTTCGGAGGAACCATCGACCTCTTCCGTGATCTGGCGGAACTGGGGATCAAGACTCGATATGTCCACCAAATTACAGTACGTGAAATTGCTCCACTGATCAATGAGAAGACCAAAGTGGTTTTTGGCGAATTGATCTCTAATCCAGGTCTTGACGTCATTGACGTAAAAGAAGTCGCGGATTATGTACATGATAAGGGTGTTCCGTTTTTTGTTGACAGTACCACGGCAACGCCATATCTGGTGAATCCGATTAAGCTGGGTGCTGATGTTGTTATTCACTCGACTTCAAAGTACATAAATGGTGGAGGCAACTCCATTAGTGGTGTGATCATTGACAGTGGCAATTTTACCTTTGATAAAGAACGATATCATGGATTTGATACCTATCAGAAGTTTGGCAAACTTGCCTATCTGATTAAGCTGAGAAATGGTCTCTGGAGAAATACCGGGGCCTGTCTGGCACCGATGAATGCCTTTATGAACATTGTCGGCATGGAGACTCTGGGGCTTCGTATGGAGAGGATCTGCAAGAATGCATTGGCATTGGCAGGTAGCTTAAGTAAGATAGAGGGAGTCACTGTCAATTATCCAGCACTTGCTGGGAATCCTTATCATGACCTCGCTGAGCATCAGTTCGGTGGAAAAGGTGGTGGTATCCTGACGATAAGGGTCGGCAGTAAGGAGAAGGCTTATCGGTTCTTAGATCAGCTGACCTGTGCCTGCAATGCCACCAATATCGGTGATACCAGAACCTTAGTCATTCATCCTGCCACGACGATCTACACTCACAATACCGAGGAAGAGCGAGAGGCAGCGGGGGTATTTGAGGATACCATCCGAATCAGTGTGGGAATCGAGGATACCGAGGATATATTAGAAGATTTCACTTCTGCAGCGAAAAAGCTTAGTTAGACAGGTTAATAATATAAAGATTACAAACATAAAGATTATGAATACAAAGGCGTGACGAAAGGGTTGCGTCTTTTTTTATTATTTTACATATTCTGCTGTCAAGTTATGGTAGAATAAGAAAGCATAAAAATTAGTATATATTAGGAGGACTATTTATATGGCATGGTACAACGAGGCAGTATTTTATCACATTTACCCTTTGGGACTTGTTGGAGCGCCAAAGAAGAATGAATATGGAGCTCCAGCAGACCGTCTGAATTCCCTGATTCCATGGATTGATCATATTCGGGAGATAGGATGCAACGCTCTCTATATCGGACCCTTATTTGAGTCAGCATCTCATGGATATGATACGACGGATTATCACAAGGTAGATAACCGTCTGGGAACCAATGAGGATCTAAAGAACTATGTGAAGATCTGCCATGAGAAGGGAATCCGTGTGATTTTAGATGGTGTCTTTAATCATACAGGAAGAGATTTCTTTGCTTTTAAAGATATACAGAAGAACCGTGAGAATTCCAGATATGTAAACTGGTACTGCAATGTTAATTTCTACGGCAATAATGAGTATAATGATGGATTCAGCTATGATAACTGGGGCGGATATAATCTGATGGCTAAGCTGAATCAGAGAAATCCAGAAGTGGTCGACTACATCTGCAATACCATCCGTTTCTGGGTAGATGAGTTTGATATTGATGGACTCAGATTGGATGCTGCGGATGTTCTGGATTTTGATTTTATGAAAGCCTTAAGACGGACAGCTAATGAGGTGAAACCGGATTTCTGGCTGATGGGTGAGGTGATTCACGGTCAGTATGACCGCTGGGTTAATGAGGAACACCTTCATTCTGTCACCAACTATCAGCTGCATAAGGCATTATATTCCGGTCACAATTCCCACAATTATTTTGAGATTGCTCACAATGTGAGATATGTTCTTGGAATGTTCGGTGGGGATGCTAAAAGGACAAATCTATATAATTTTGTTGATAACCATGATGTGGAGCGAATCTACACGAAGCTGACGAATAAGGCTCATTTTGCGCCTGTTCATGTGCTTCTCTACACTCTTCCTGGCGTACCTTCCATCTACTATGGTTCTGAGTACGCCATTGAAGGTAAGAAGGAGCCTTATTCTGATGACAGTCTCCGTCCATGTCTTCATCTGGAGGACTTCGGGGATGCCATTCATCACAATCCTGCCACTAGCTTAATCTCTAAGCTCGGAGAAGCGAGACAGAAGATTAAGGCGCTCTCCTACGGCGATTATCAGGAACTGCTCTTGAGAAACAGTCAGTATGCTTTTGCAAGAAGCGATAATGGAGCCTTTGTTATTACGACAGTTAACTGTGATGATTCTGATTATGTGATGACTGTCCGTGCAGAAAATGCAGAAGAGTATGTCGGAGTTCTTTCTGGACAGCATGTCCGCGTTGAGGGTGGCAATATCGCTGTCAATATTCCGGCGAATTCCGGAGAGATCTGGATTCCAAGTTGGCTGGCTGAGCAGATTGGAACACTAGAGACAAATCAGGCAGTCGTCACCGAGACTAGTGATCTCAAGGCAGAAGATTCTCAGACAGAGTCTCTTGAGGCGACAGACGAGAGGAAGGAAGAGCCTGCGAAGACAGAAAGTGTACCGGAAGCAGAGGAGAGTTCTGTAGTAGAGGAGACGGTAACAGAGGAGGCAGAGGAGAATTCTGTAGTTGAGGAGACGGTAATAAAAGGAACAGAGGCTGAAGAGGAATCAGCAGAGGAGATTCCTTCCAAAGAAGAGATCTTAAAAAATGCAGAAAAGACGACAGACCAGATTTCTATTCAGATTACGGATACGGTCTCAACTGTTTATAATGAAGCTTTTGAGAAGGGTAAGATTGCCGGACTTCAGCAGGCTGTCCTTGCGCTGATGTCTAAGAATGGACCAATTACGGATCAGATGAAGAAAGATGTGGAGGACAATGTCTACGTTGATTCTCTGATCAACTGGATTAAGAGCTTTTAAAGATTGATAAAGTATCATTATGGAATTTTTAGACTTATTACAGATGTTCTTGCAGAAGCGAGAATATCTGAGAATACAATATGATAAGAAGATCCTGTGGATCAAGGAGGAGGCTTCTTCCTTCTCGCTCATTGAGATTGTTCCAGAGCCTCTTCGTGGGCAGACCGTAACGCCTCTTAAAGAGCGTGAGGAGGAGATGGCAGAGATTGAGAAGAGATTAACCTTAAAGCTTGGAAAGGCAGGAAGGAGACTGACCCTCCTGATTCACAGGGGCAGCTTAAGGGAGGATGAGGCCGCTGCCATTGAGGATTATCCTGATCTCTGGATTCTCGATCCTTATCGTGGCTGTCTCTATCTCTACGAGAAGCAGATTCCCGATTTTGATGGATTGAAAGTCCCTCTGGAGGATCTGGTATCAGCTTATCAGGAGACAAAGCAGGAGGAAGGACAGAAGGAGCTTCGCAGAATGTTCACTCCGGTCAATACTGCCTTTGTTGCTGCCAATGTGGCGGTATTTCTGGTATTGACCTTTTTAGGCAATGTGGAAGATCCGGTCTTTATGGAGGCACATGGGGCCATGTCCTATCCGCAGATTGTGGATCACGGAGAATATTATCGACTTTTTACATCCACGTTTCTTCATTTTGGAGCAGATCATCTGCTCCAGAACATGCTGATTCTTCTCCTGATCGGCTGCCGACTTGAGCGGATGGTAGGACATCTTAAGTATGCGATCATTTACCTGGGAGCAGGGCTGTGTGCTTCCGCATTCTCCCTGATTTTTACTTTGATGCCTCATCCCCAGACAGTATCTGCTGGAGCCAGCGGAGCGATTTTCGGGGTGATGGGAGGACTTCTCTTTGAGATTGTCCACAGCGCTTTATCTAAGAGAAGGAGAGGAATTCAGGAGATTGGATTAGCTGGAATTCTTTTTATGGTGTCAGGAGCCTTGTCTTACGGATTTTTCGATACAGGAATTGATAACTGGGCTCATCTGGGAGGACTCATCGGAGGTTTCCTGATTACAGGAATTCTTGTTCTCCTGCCTCAGTTGATAAGAAAGCGCTGAATGAACAAGCTTTACTGCCACTGGAAGTCCACTTGCATGCTTGGCAATAAAAAACTCTCAGACTGAGATTAACCACTCGGTCTGAGAGTTTTTTGGTGCGCCCGGCGGGCGCACATAATAAGTAATACAGATTAATGAACAATAACCGGTGTGTTCACCGCAACTTTCGAAAAGAGCTCTTTCTGAACACTCGGAGGCATATTGACGCAGGCATGGGATCCGTTGCCGCGGTAGATCTCTCCGCCGAAGGATGATCTCCAAGGGGCATCATGGAATCCGATTCCACGCTCTGTGCAGAATGGAAGCCACCATTTGACTGTGACTGGATTCTCCTTCATATCATAATCGGTCACCTTGTCCTCGATCATCCAGACTCCCTTTGGGGTGTCATGCCCCTTAGTGGGGTCCCCGGAGACGAAGTCAGTGTCTAAGACGACTTTATTATTGACAACGTACCACATATGCTGAGAGTCAATGTCAACATCGATATAGGTCTTTCCGATATCATTGCCTTTGACTTCAGTGCTTCCCTCAATCAGATAAAGTGGCTTGCGGGTCTCATCGACGGTCTCTTTGGATCCGTCAGCCTTGACTTCCTGATAGCCTTCTTTTGAGGTCTTAGTGTTCGCAGCTTTCTGCATGGCTTTCTCAATGGCATCCGTCTCTAAACGGATACCGACTCTCCAGCCATAGTTTCCACCGCCCTGTGTGATCTCCTGACCGCTGCCCTTCGACTTGAAAGTTCTGGTCTTTCCCACGGTATTGAAAGCAGGATAAAGTGTCTTATTCACATAATCATTGATCTTGGTTCGGTCAATCTTCACATCAAAATCTTTGGTGACAGCCAGGAAAGCAGGAATATCAGTCTTTGAGAGCTCTGCAGTGGCATCTCGGTCACTGTAATGAATGGCAACTCCTAAGAAGTCATTCATCATCTGCGCAGCTGTTGTTACCTTTGGATCGGTAGAGAGATATTTTGGAGGTTTATAGTAAGTGCCTGCTGTGACATCAATCTCTTTTTCTAGACCCAGCATCTTGTCCTGTAAGTCTTTGACAAAGGCCTCCTTTTTCATCTCATTACCGATAGATTCCTTCTTGATCGTGTAGGTCTGGCTTGCCGCATCATAGATGATCTCAGCATTCTGACTTTTGACAACAGGGTTTGGATTCATGCAGGCAAGCCCCTTTGCCTTCTCCTTGACCTTCTGACTGTCTATTGATAAGTTGAGTTCAGGAACATGCTCTTTCTTCTTACCGACCAGATAAAGCGGCCACTGGAAGATATTCTGACTCTTTAAGGCATCTTGAACTCGGTCAAGGTCAGAGAACTTAAGATCGACGTCCTCCGCTGTGATCGCTTCGGTCTGTCCTTCCTCCACTACCTGAATCTGATAGTGATCGACGTCTTTCTTTAAGAGAGCTTCTGCCTCCTTCTGAGTCTTCATGCTGATATCGGTTTCGCCTACTTTAGTTTCTGGAAAATAGTGTGACTGAAAATACATGGCTCCTGCAAAGTAGACAGCGGCAAGAGCAATGAGAATCACAAGTATTCCGATAAATAATCTCTTATGTTTCACGATCTTCTCCTATTATTTCTACTGATCCATGCCAAAGGCAAAGCCAGTCATGGCCATCGATCCTAATTCACAGTGATCATTGAAGACGACTGCCTTTTCTCCCTGACTTGCTCCTAAAGTATAGAGCAGCGGAAGATAATGATCTGGTGTCGGGACTGCGTAAGGAGCGTTCGGGATTCTTGTATAATCAATCAGGGCAGAATCATCTCTCTCGGCAATCCTTTCTTTAACGAACTGATTAAAGGCGGTGGTCTTATCCGTTCCTCCAGGATTATCCCACTCGACCTGACGTAAATTATGGACGACATTACCGCTTGCCATGATCAGATAACCTTCCTTGCGGAGAGATGCCAGGCGTTTTCCTAACTGGTAGTGAACTTCCGGGTCACTGAGGCCGTCGACGGAAAGCTGTACCACAGGGATATCAGCATCCGGAAACATGTGAACCAGTACGGTCCAAGTGCCGTGATCGATTCCCCAGTCATCATCGACCTTGACGTCGTCTCCTAAAAGTTCCAAGACACGGTTGGTAAGATCGGCATATCCTTCTACCGGATATGTCACCTGATAGAGTTCCTCAGGAAATCCGTACATATCGTAAACCTGTCTCGGCTCTCTGGCACTTTGAATCAGAGTTCCTCTGGTAAACCAGTGTGCGGATACCATTAAGATCGCCTTCGGTCTGCCGAACTCTTTGATAACTTGGTCTCCTAACTGCCGAAGTGATCTGGTCAGTTCATTATCTCTCAGTGCGAGCATTGGATCGCCATGTCCGCAGAAGATAACTGGCATGCATCGGTTAACAAGTGTCTTATTATCGTGTAATGTAACCATAATACTATCTCCTCTGTCAGAGCCTATCCTAAGATATACTCTTTGAAAAATTATGGAATACGACTACAATGATTCTTATTCTAGTAGTCCCATATCCATAAGTCAATATTGTGACAATTTGTTAATAAGTTTTTGACTTCAGTGTCAAAACTCATCATTTTTATGAAAGGCCCTCAATGCCTTTTAGGAGTTGATAGAGAGAAGTGATCAATTCTTTCTTCTCCTTCTCATCGGCAAAGCTTAATATCTCAGTAAGCCGCGCTTTCACCTTAGGGTAGGTCTCTTCAATCAGCCTTCTTCCCTGATCTGTCAGGGAGATGAGGGAGACTCGTTTGTCTCTGCTGTCTTTCTCCCGGGTTACGTAGCCATATTTCTCTAGGTTCTTAATGACCAGAGGAATATTGCCCGCGGTGCCAAGAACCTTCTTCTGGATCGTACCGACAGGAATCTGGTCATCGAAGAGCAGGACTTCGAGCACTTCAAACTGTGTGGTAGAAAGTTCTGCCTTGGTAAGAATCGGGGAAACCCGTCGGAACAGTTCATTCTTTAATCTACTGACTGCAATTAGTAAAACTTCATCCGTGGAACTCATAGCATTCCTCCCTTCTGAATTATATCTAACTAGATGCATAATATATCTAATTAGATATAATGTCAAGCATTTTCTTGCGTGAACTCTAACCATATAATTTTCCGAAAACGTATTGAAAATAGGAGAATTGTGCTACAATATCAATAAATGAGTAAAAAAGGAGGAGCTTATGTTTAAATATTATTGCTATGATGGTACGGATAAATTTGATATCTCCAAGATTCCAACCAACGATACCAAGCTGGTCAAAGATCGCAAGGAGGCAGAATATTACATGAGCAGGAATAATTCCGAGATTGATGCTCTCCAGCAGAAACTTTATGCGGAGAAACGCGAGGGAGTGATCTTCCTGTTTCAGGCGATGGATGCCGCTGGAAAAGATGGAACCATTCGCGCTGTTCTGCAATGCCTGTCGCCACACGGTGTTTATGAGAAGGCATTCAAGAGTCCTTCCAGTGATGAGCGAGCTCATGATTATCTCTGGAGGATTGAGCGTTATGTTCCGGCAAAAGGTGAGATTGCTATTTTTAACCGCTCTCATTATGAGGAGGTCTTGATTTATAAGGTAAAAGAACTGTGGAAGGAGCAGGCTAATGCCAGAAGGATCAAGGAGGGCAGAATCCTAGATCATCGTTATGAGGATATCAGGAATTATGAGAAATATCTCTGGCATAATAATGTTCGTACGGTTAAGATTTTTCTGAATGTCTCCAAAGAAGAGCAGGCAAGGAGATTTTTAGATCGAATTGAAGAGCCTGAGAAGCATTGGAAATTCTCTGCTGCTGATTTTGAGGAACGTAAATACTGGGATGCTTATCAGTCTGCTTTTGAGGAGGCTATCAATAAGACAGCTACCAAGCATTGCCCATGGTTTGTTGTTCCGGCAGACCATAAGTGGTATATGAGATATGTAGTTTCAGAGATTATCCTGGGTACGTTAAAGGATATGGACCCTCAGTATCCTAAGGTTACCAAAGAACGTCTCGCTGGTTTTCATGAGATTAAGACGGAATTAATCAAGGAACTGCCGCTGGTTCAAGGGAGCAAGAAGAAAGATCATCTGAAAAAAGAGCAGAAGGAAGAAAAAGGGCAGAAGGAAGAAAAAGACAAATAGATTTGAATCATTGGGAGGGATATGTGCCATGATTGAACGCGAATGAGGCGAAAAAGTCTCTTTTGTCTCTTTTTATCTTGTGCTATCATATCTAATGGCTAATTTTGAGTGGATAAGAGATAAGAAGGAGATTAGATAGATGGATATCATGGAGCTTACCAAGAGCAGCGAGAGATACTGCATTCATGATAAGGATATGCCTAAGGATATGCAGGAGCGTGCGGGACTCTTATGTCACAGACTTAATCAGCTGTCACCGACAGAGCATATGAAGAGGGCTGCCCTCTTAAAGCAGCTGTTAGGCAGCTGTGATGAGAAGACCTTTATTAAATCACCGTTTCAGTGTGATTACGGTTACAATGTTCACACACATGGCCTTACCGTTGTGAATGCGAACTGTGTCTTTTTAGACACTTCACCGATTGAGATTGGTGCCAATGCCTTTATTGGACCGAATACTGTGCTGACCTGTGTGGCTCACTCCATAGATCCAGTTCAGAGAGGAGAGGGAGTATTGATTTCTGCTCCCATCACGATAGAAGAGGATGTATGGATCGGAGCCAATGTCACTGTCTGCGGTGGTGTGACGATTGGAAGGGGCAGCGTGATCGGAGCTGGCAGTGTGGTAACGGAGGATATTCCTGCTGGGGTAGTCGCAGCTGGCAGTCCATGCCACCCGGTTCGCCAGGTGACAGAAGAAGATAAGGTGAATGTGATTCAGTAGAGATATAAGGAGGTAAAGTCCTATGATATTAGCAGATTTAGTGGATATTTTAAAAGATACTTATATTACTGTGAGCGATCAGGATCGAGATGGAAAAGTCTGCTGTGAAGATACGGAAGTGGGAGTGCTTCACTATGATGACGAAGATGATCTTCTCTATGAGGAAGCCTGGTATCGAGAGATTAGACAGAAGACAGTGACAGCATTTACTGCCTATACATTAGAGGAACTTTCAGAGCATTTTCTGGGAAATGCTTATCACATCCAGGTCTCTTCTCAAGGTGAGGAGGTCAGCTTGGCACATATTGAGGAAGAGATTCGCAAGGAGGCAGAATGCAGTCACCAGCTTGCTTCTCTGGAGGAATTGGTCGAGGGATCAGATCCTCAGGCACTGAGGCAGGCAGAGGTGATGGCAAGTAAGACTGTTGAGGAGAGCGTGGAGGAGACTTTTCCACTGAGAGAGATTCTCCACAGAAGCAGTATTCGTAAATTCCAGGACAGACCAGTCGAGAAAGAGAAGATCCGCCAGATCTTAAGAGCAGCAATGCAGGCTCCGTCAGCTGGCAATCAGCAGCCATGGGAGTTCTATATTGTGACGGACCCAGATATGATCGAATCACTGTCAAAATCTTCTCCTTATGCCGGACCAGCTGCCCATGCACCGGTTGTTATTGTATCGGCATACCGCAAGAATTGTCAGATGCCGGAATATGCAGAGATTGACTTAAGTATCGCTATGGAGAATCTCTGGATTGCCACAGAAGCCATCGGCTTAGGAGGTGTCTGGCTTGGAATCGCACCGATCCGTGACCGCATGGCAAAGGTGGAGGACATTTGTCATATTCCAGACACACAGCATGCTTTTGCTTTATTCCCGATAGGCTATCCGGCAGAAGTGAAAAAGCAGCAGAATCGATTTGATGAATCAAGAATCCATTATTGTTAAGAGCGTTCAGGGAGCGATAGAGTGATTTACACAGATTTGACTAGAAAAGCAATCAGAATAGCATGTTTTGCCCATCAAGGGCAGGTAGATAAGGCAGGGATCCCTTATGTTCTGCACCCGATTCACCTAGCAGAACAGATGGAGACAGAGGATACCTGTGTAGTCGCCCTGCTTCATGATATCTTAGAAGATACCGACGTCAGTGTGGAAGACCTGAAAGCCGTGGGATTTCCGCAGAATCAGATTGATGCCATCATAGTCATGACCCATGATAAGGGGGAGGATTATATGGATTATGTGAGAAGAGTGAAAAAGAATCCTATTGCAGCTGTTGTAAAGAAAGAGGATATCCTTCATAATCTTGACCTTACCAGAATTCCTGATATCAGGGAGTCGGATTATCAGCGGGTAGAGAAGAAATATAAGCCAGCCTTGAAAATTCTTGAGGAAAATGTATAAGACGCTCTTGCAAAACCGTGGAGAAACAGATACAATAGGTAACTGTTGAATTGACGGAACGTGGGATTCATCTTGCAATACTATCATCCTGCGAAAAGAGAATAAGTAAAGGAAGGGAAAATGGGGAAAGATAAATCTTCTGAGATAATGATTTCTGCCTTGGCAGGTCTTTTTGTGCTATCTATTGTTGTACTGATCTGGTATCATCAGGGCCAGACAAATAGCTTGAAAGCAGAAGAGACGCCCGAAGTTAATTATGTGATGAATGGAGGCAGCAAGCTGGAGATTCCGACAGTCCCGAGAAAGGTCAAGCTCGTCATTGATGCAGGCCACGGAGGCAATGATAATGGATCTCGCTGTTACGGCCTGAACGAGAAGAAGCTCACATTGGATATCACTAAGGGAGCCAAAAAGTATTTTGATCAGGATCCAAGGTTTGAGGTCACCTATACTAGGACAAGTGACAAGTTTGTCAATAAGGTTACCAGATATGAGATAGCTAATAAACTGGACGCAGATCTCTTTATCTGTATTCATATTAATTTTGATGATGAGTATTCCAGGGGAACAGAAACCCTCTACAGTAAAGACCGCAATAAGGCGACGGTAAAGAACGGTATCTCATCGAAGGATCTTGCGAAGGCAATGCAGAAGGCAGCGGTGGAGGCAACGGGCTTTAATGACAGAGGCCTTTCCAATCGACCGAATCTTGCAGTGCTTGGCAATACAAACATGCCGGCGTGTCTGATTGAGTATGGATTTTTAAATAATGGCTATGAAAACGAGAAGATGAAAGAGAATTCTGCATATTACGGACAGAAGCTTTATGAGTCACTCGTCGCATTCTGCACCGAAAAGGGATTATTACATTAGACAGGTAAGATGGAACAGATTGATCTGCTCCATCTTATTTTTGTAATGGTATGCATGTAAAATGGACCGCCAGTGGCTGTCCATTTTGTTAAAATATTATGATGTCAAAGAAGTTTTCAATGACAATGCGATCGATCCCATGCTTAATAAGGTCTTGGCGGCTTCTGATTTGGATCTCTTCTTTCTGGTGGATGTGGGGCATTGTAGGATGCATGAGATCCCCGGTTCCTTCTTGCCTGTTCTTTCTGTTCCTGCTGGTAGCTATTAGCCTTGGAGACGATATCTCTTCGGAAACTGCGCGCTTCCTCATTAGCGGCTGCCATCGTCTCTTTCATGCTCTGGAATACATTGAACTGATGGCATTCTGGAAGAGGTGTGTAGGTATCATCACCATATCCAATGAGGAAGAGGAAGATATAGGGAAGTCCCAAAAGGCCTAAACAATAGAGGATGTCATGGCCGAAACTCTTGCTCAGTCTGTAATTTAACAGAAATTCCATGGTAACCATACCTGTAAAGCAGGCCATATTAACTAATAAGCCAAACAGTGACAGGAAGGGCATGATGAACAGCATTAAGACAGAGAGAATCGTTGCGACTGAGGAGATTAGCAGACAGCCTGCATAGATAAAGAATGGCTTTGTAAACCACACTTCCTGATAAAGAACATACAGGTTGTAGACGGGGATCAGACCACGCCAGCCGTCGTAGCCCATCTTCTCGAAGACTTTCCAATAACCGACCATGTGGAGACGGTAGTCTTGATGTCACGCGTGGACATATGACAGGCGCTGAAAGGCCTGAAAACAGGCCATTTGTCGAAATAGGCTCGTCAGAGCTACGCACTCCGTCTGCTAGAAAAGCAGTCCCCGGGAACTTATCTACAGCCCATTTTTCAGTAGGGTTGAGTAGGCCATTTAGATGTCGGGGGTTGAGGCGACCATTTGGATGTCAGAAATCGGAGGGTTGAGTGCGTCATTTAGATGTCGGGGGTTGAGACGGTTATTTAGATGTCAAGGCAGAAAAATGATCAAGTAGGGAAGTAATGAAAACAAAGAATAAGCTTGTATTATTTATATTGATTCTCGCGCTCATCGCTGTGGTATTCATCGTTATTGTCTGGCCAAGTATTTATGATCATCAGTGCAAAAACAGAGTATACAATGACATGGAGTCATCCCTTAGCTCTTTTGAAAGTTCGAATATACGCATCATATCCGTATCAGGAAATGAAGACGAGGGTATCGGATATTCCGCTGGTGCAAGTGGAGTCATCTTTGATCATAACGATGGAAGGTATTATGCTCTGACGGCGTACCATGTGATCAATGCGGAAGATGCAGATCACTTTATCGTCGCTACTGCATTAACGCCATCATTTGACGAATACAAAAAGGGAAAAGGCATCACAGGACATATACCACAGTCGGATTACTATGAAATGATGCCAGAGGCCAAAGTGGAGTATCAGAGTGAAAAGTCGGATCTGGCGATTATATCATTTCAGTCTAAAGAGGAACTTGATATAGCCGAATTAGCAGATAATAATCCTCGAAATGGGGACAGAATTGCTGCGGTCGGTAATCCGGATAATACAGAGGGACATTTCATTCATTCGTTTGGAAAGGTTACATCTTCTGAGGAAATAGATTTTGAAGCTGGAGATGGACAGTTGTCGAACCGCGTGTTGAAGCACAGTGCTTATGAGGCTCCCGGAAGCAGCGGAGGAGCAGTGTACTCTGAGCAGATGCAGCTTGTTGGAATCAATATCGGCGGAGGTACTGATTTCCTTGGCCGATTCCGATATGGTGCAATGATTCCATGCGAACAGATCAATGAGTGTATCGATGAATGGAGTAAGGAGTAATAAACATGGCATCAAGTAAAGAATATCTGTAATACATACTGGATCAGCTTTCTGATCTGGAGGATATATCCTATCGCGCCATGATGGGAGAATACATCATCTACTATCGCGGTAAGATCGTCGGTGGCATTTACGATGACCGCTTTCTCGTGAAGCCGACAAAGTCTGCGATGGCGCTGATGCCGGATGCGGAGAAGGAACTGCCGTATGAAGGTGCAAAGGAAATGCTACTTGTCGACGATGTTGAGAATAGGGCGTTCCTGCGCGAACTGCTGGAAGCAATGTATCCGGAGTTGCCTGATCCGAAGAAAAGGAGATGAACTATGAGTAGAATAAAATCAGTGGCAATATTCCTGATAGTATTACTGGTTGGCATAGCCGCATTAAGTGCATGCTCATCACCTCGGGAGGGACTGCTGAATAAGCTCACATCAGAAGAGGGTCAATTGATACAGGAAAAATCTGACGAGATCATTCGATGTCTGACTGATAAAGATAAAGAGGCGTTTTGTGAATTATTCAGTGAGGAAGCCAGACAAAGCGATACATTCGATCAGGAGGTTGATGCGGTCTTTGATTTCTTTTCCTGTGAGGTATATATCAAATCTGAAGTGGTAGATACTGCAGGCGGCGAATCATCATCAAAAGACGGGGAGCGTACAGAGTGGTCTGTATCTCCGGAAATCACTTATATCGAGGTTCTGCAAGAAGGCAATGGAGATGGTGAAGAGTTGCTGGACAGATACTATGGGGTGAAATACGATTGGCAAATCAAGGATTCAGCGAATCCGGAGCACGAAGGCCTGAACCATTTTGAGATTACGCTATTAAATATTGACGAGAAAGTTGAAGTTGGGAAAAACGAATAAGAGATAGGATGAGAAATATCAACTATGAAAAAGAGTACAAAGAAAAGAATAGGTTTCGTAATACTGGGAATAATACTCCTGCTTTGTCTGGGGGTCTGGCTGATAGCATGCTTGTTTGCGTGTGGGCAGTTATATGATACCTATGACTTATGGGTATATATAAAAGATGCGCCTGTAGCAGTAGCAATTATTGTTGTATTGTTCGCTGGAGCCGTCGCATCCTTTGTGGCGGCCATACGGACAAAAGACAAGTAAGCAACAGCAGGTTGCTTGTCATATTGTCGATAACAGATGATAATAGAATTGCATCAAACAACGAGAGGAGATCAGTTCTCTGGAAATCAAAGATATACTGAAATACTTAAGAGAAGAAAAGAAACTTACTCAGGATGAGCTGGCAGAACATGTGATGGTCACAAGGCATGTGGAGACTGTGTGCCTCTTGAGCAACACCCAAAGCAAGAAGAAAGAGTCCTATATTACGCTTGATGTAGAGATGGCAGACTACTGACAGATTATGAGAGCTGGATGCCGGACTTTATCGGTGGACTGGCTAAGGGCATTGAGAAGAGCCGGGGCATGATCGAGAATGCCATGAATGGCGTGACTTCTGATCTGATAGAACATGAACATCGTGACCACGCAGATGTACATTGACGGGTATCAGGTGAAGCTGATCAGTGATACAAGCTATGGAAGCTTGTGGGAGGTGAGTTTTACGCTGAAGGAGTTCTAAGAAATTGCTTGATTATTCTTTCACAAAGTGCTATTATGTATCAAAACGATATATCAAATTGATATATAAAGGAGAACGAC
>JAXJRI010000103.1:0-20841 GCA_036310685.1 Lachnospiraceae bacterium
ATTATAATCATGGGAATCGTCAATGTCCTGACGGCACTGATTCTTAGTTTTTATCTTGAGCTGATGGAACGAAAGTCGCTGTCACTTGTCTGGCAGTTTATTCATCAGAGAACCTTTGTCTTTTTGTATGGCTGTCTGATTATTTTTGTATCCCTTCAGGTTCTGATGCTCACAAGAAGAAGACTTTTTATGTACATTTTTGTGACAGGAGTCTGGGCGTCAATCGGAACGATTAATGGTATGGTACTTAACAGTCGGAAGACACCATTTGCAGCGGTAGATCTCACGATTGCAAAGTCTATTCTGCCGGTTCTGCCGTCCTATCTGGCAACCTGGCAGATTGTCTTGATCATCGCTGTTATTTTTATACTTGTCATACTTTTTGTATGTCTTTTCCTTTATCTTCCGCCTACAAGAAAGAAGATTCCTTACAAGGTCAATGCGGCTGTGGTCACTGTAATTCTCGCGGTATTTAGCATGATCACTTATTTTGGAGTGGGGCAGGGAAGGCTGATTCGCAGATTCGATAACCTGATTAACGGCTATCAGGATTATGGAGTTGTATACGGCTTTTGCGTGACCGCTTTAGATACAGGAATCGATCGTCCTATCAACTATTCTAGAAGAAATGTGAAAAAGATCTTAAAAGAGGTAAATTCTGAGATGAAAAAGAAGGATGCCTTTTTCCAGGGAGAGAAGAGAAGACCGAATGTCATTTTTATTCAGTTGGAATCCTTCTATGATCCAACTCAGATGAAAAATCTTCAGTTTTCAGAAGATCCAATCCCATATTTTCATAAGATTCAAAAACAATATACCTCTGGGCGTCTTACAGTTCCGGTCTATGGGGCGGGGACCATCAACACTGAGTTTGAAGTGATCACAGGGATGAATGTCCATCACTTTGGAACGGGAGAGTACCCATATCGAAGCGTCTTAGAGAAGAAGCAGTGCGACAGTATGGCCAGATGGATGAGAGAGGAAGGTTATGAGAGCAGTGTAATTCATAATAACAATTCATCCTTTTATGACCGAAACATTGTCCTGGCGAATCTGGGCTTTCAGAACTTTATCTCCAGTGAAAACATGAATATTGAAAGTCATAATGCAGCTGGATGGGCAAAAGACCAGGTCTTAGAGGGATATATTATGGATACTCTGAGAACAACTTCGAAAAAAGATCTGATTTATGCTATCTCAGTACAGGGACATGGAGATTATCCGACTAGTCCTCAGACAGAAGGATCTATTCGAGTTTCTGGCGCAGGTTACCAAGAAGGGTATCTTAATCAGATGACTTACTATGCCAATCAGATTCATGAGATGGATGATTTTATAAAGAACCTGCTTGGAAAATTGTCGAGGTTTAAAGAAGATACGGTTGTGGTAGCTTATGGGGATCATCTACCTGGACTTGGAATTGAGACAAAAGATTTGAAAAAAGGTACACGCTTCCAGACGCCATATTTCATCTGGGATAACTTTGGCTTAAGCAGAAGTCTGAAAGAGAAAGATTCTGGCAATATTCATGCCTATCAGCTTGCCAGCAAGGTGTTTGAGCAGATTCATATGACCAGAGGAACGATCAATCGTTTCCATCAGGCAGAGGATGGCCACAAGAAGGCCCAAGAGAAGACCCAGAAGAGATTGAAACTTTTAGAATATGATATGCTTTATGGTGCTAACTTTGCCTGGGCAGGCAAAGAACCGCTTGAGCCGACCGAGATTCGTTTTGCGGTCAATCTTCCAGAGATTAGAGAAGTGAGGGAGGACCAGGGATATTATTATCTGATTGGCAGCGGATTTACTGACAACAGCAGAGTGTCTGAGAGAGGAATCCATCTGACGACGCAAAAGATTTCTGATACTGTCCTTAAAATCACAGATGGATCACTCCATGATGGAGCCTCTCTTGTAGTAAATCAGGTCAGCAGTACCAATGACAAGATTATCCTAGATTCCTCGAAGGAGTTTATCTACCACAAGGATTCTCTTCTTCCCATGTACCCAAAGATGGAGGAGGAAGAAGAGGAACAGCCTTAAGAGTCGATTTCTATGATTCTAAGTGTCTTATCACGGACCTGAAAACGGACGTTATGGCTGGCAAAGTTAAGACCATAGATTCGGTCAGGATCTTGCTGGTAGGAAGGTCGAGGGTCAAGAGACAGGGTTTCCACCAGCTCCTTCTGCTCTTTTTCTGGCAGGCAGTCTAAAAGATGATGTGGGTCTTCGATGCTAAGCCTGTCATATGGGACAGCCTGTGCGAATCCAGAGACCGCCTGAGGCTTGCTTTCCGTGCCTACGAGGTATGGTTTGATATCGTAGATTGGTGTCCCATCAAGCAAGTCGGCTCCGGATACGACAAGAACTGGACCGCAGGACGGGTCAAGATCTAATCTCTCTAGCTTGACCAAGGAGAGTCCTAACGAATTAGGACGATAGGGAGACCTGGTAGCGAAAACCCCCATTCTTTTATTGCCGCCTAATCTCGGAGGGCGGACCGTGGGAGAAATCTTATGACCTGTGTTCTTGGAGAATTCCCAGATGAGCCAGAGATAAGAGAAGTCTGTAATTCCGCGGAAATAATCCTCATTCTGATATTCTTTTTCAACAATAATACGACTGACCGAGTCAGGGACTAGACCACTCTGCCTTGGTGTTCCAAACTTAGATTGAAAATGGGAAGCAATATGACCGATTGGTCTAATGGTTAAAGTGTGATTATCTGAATTGATTTCATTATTATTCAAAGCTTTCTCTCCTTTATCGTTGCTGTTCCTTACATTCTTGCACATTGCATTTCTATGAGATATAATTATAAAGTATAACTATATCTGTTAAGTATATCATTGAACAGTAGGAATTGACTATGAAGATATATTGTGCCCCAATGGAGGGGATTACAGGGTATGTGTATCGCAATGCACATCATGCAGTCTACAAAGGCGTCGATCAGTATTTTACCCCTTTTCTCACGCCGAAAAGGAAGCGGGGTTATACCTCAAGAGAAAAGAATGATGTCCTTCCAGAGCATAATCAGGGAGTCAGCCTGGTTCCGCAGATTCTTACGAATCGTGCGGATGATTTTGTCTCTCTTGGAAAAAGACTTCAGGCTATGGAATATCAGGAGATTAATCTAAACCTGGGATGCCCATCAGGAACAGTCGTCGCTAAGGGGAAGGGAAGTGGATTTTTAGAGGATCCAGAGGAACTTCTTCATTTTTTTGACCAGGTCTTTCAACAGTTTGACGGCCAGATTTCTATCAAGACAAGGCTAGGACTTCATGATGAGCAGGAAGCGCTGGAACTGATGAAGGTTTATAATCAGTTTCCATTCTGCAAGGTGATTATTCATGCCAGGGTGAAAGATGATATGTATCGTCTGCCTGCTAGGAAAGAGATGTTTGGCCAGTGCCTTGCTATGAGTACGAATCCAGTCTGTTATAATGGCGATATTATGACGGTTGAGGATTTACAACAGTTCAGGGAACAGTTCCCGGAGGTTGAGAGTGTCATGCTGGGAAGAGGGTTAATCCAAAACCCACAGTTTTCTGAGATGATCAGAGAGGGCGGTGATTTTGACTTGGAAAGATTTCAGCATTTCCTTGATCTGCTTGTGAATGGCTATGAAGAGATCATGTCCGGAGAGAGGGATGTCCTTTTTAAGATGAAGGAGCTGTGGACCTACATGATAAAGCAGTTCCCTGGACAGGAGAAGATACTGAAAAAGATCAGAAAGTCCAAGACAGTCGTAGAATATAAGAATCATGTTAAGGAACTCTTATCTTGAAGTTAGTAAGGAGATTAGAATGAGAAGAGGAATGATGAATCGGATGTGGACCGGGATGCTTTCTGCGCTTATCATCGGTGCAGGAGTTTTTGCAGCTGGTCCAGTGGGTCTGCAGGCGAAGAGCGTTAATACCGCCAGCAAGGTTCAGCTGATTGATGCGAAGCAGGAAGATGAGATTGTAAGCAGCAATTGGAATAAGAATTTCTACAGTCAGATACTGGTCACTAAGGGTTCTGCAGTGATTGAGAAGGACGGCGGTCAGGAAGATTTTACAGAAGAGTTCGGCGGTTCTAAAAAAGAGATTACTACAGTTACGAGTTCCAAGAAGACCTTTTCGGCATATTTGAAAAAGAATTCTGAAGACCATATTTACGACGTAACAAACTTGGACAGTAAGACTTATCTCGTTACGGAGCCTTTCCAGACCAAGCGCCTTATCGTAGAGATGACTGGGCTTGGGAAGGATTACCAGGCAGAGGATGTCTATGAGAATCGTCAGGATGGAGAGACCATCCTTCAGTTCAAAAGCCAGAAGGCAACGAGAAAAGCTTACCGCCAGATTGTTAAGAAGTATGGAAAAGAGTCTTGCACGATCGATACTGTGGTGAAGGCAGAGGATATTGGTAATTCCAAGATTTACGCAGACATTCGCGGTGAGATCGTTGCCAATGGTATCTATTTTGATCATGGACCATTGACCTGGGGTGCAAAAGTGATGGGATTCGATTCTCTGAAGTCCTATATTCCAAGTACTCCTTATGGAGTCCAGCAGATTAAGGTTGCGGTGTTAGATACTGGAATTGATGTAAACCATCCGATGTTTGCCGGACGAATTGATTTTTCCGACAGTTATAATTTTATTAAACATAATCATAGTATCTCTGATGGTTTTGGACATGGCACTCATGTCAGCGGCATTATTGCAGACAGTACTCCATCTAATGTGAAGCTAATGGTACTGAAGATTGGGGATAACAGAGGCCGTGCGACCTTACTTACTATGAAGAGAGCGTTAAAATATGCGATCAAACATAAAGCCAATGTCATCAACATGAGCATGGGCTATGTCGCACCGAATGCTTATAAGACTCACTATCTGGATTATCAGATTAAGAAAGCGGTTCGAAAAAAGATTCCAGTGTGTGTGGCAGCGGGTAATAACGGAGTTTCCGTGAAATATTGTTATCCGGCATGTAATAAGAATGTTTTTGCGGTATCGGCCCTGGATCAGGCCATGAAGCTTGCCTACTATTCTAATCGTGGCAAGGCCATTGATTTTACTGCCCCGGGAAGCGGAATCCTCTCTTCTTTCCCTCACAGTCAATATATGACGATGAATGGTACTAGTATGGCAACACCTCATATCACAGCAGCAGCTGCGTATGTTAAGATGAGAAATCCTCGTTTAAGTGTTCGCCAGGTGAAAAGAGTTCTGAGACGTTACAGTGTTCGAATCGGGAATGGAAAGAAAACCAACTATGGCTATGGAATGCCAGTGGTATCCAATTATTTTTTTAGTCCGCCCCAGGTGACTGTGAAGATTGCAGCTCCCGAGATCCGAAAGATTGCAAACAGTAAGCGTGGCGTATCTCTCAAATGGACGAAGGTTGGCGGAGCATCCACATACCTTGTGTACCGACGCAAGGCTGGCAGCAGCAAGTATAAGAAGATTGCAAAAGTGACAAAGCAAAAGAGAAGCTATGTCGACAAAGGTGCTAAACAGGGAAGAACCTATGTCTATGCTGTGAAAGCTGTCGGAAAGAGCACGAGCAGTCTTAGTAAGGGGGCTGTCATCTCCTATCAGAAGTCGGTTAAGAATATCAAAGCCAGGGCACATGGAAAGAGAAAAGTGTCTATCCGGTGGAAGAGACGCAAAGGAATCCATGGATATGAGATTCAGTATTCTGCCAGAAAGAACTTCCAGGGCAGCAGCACCAGGCTTATTAAGCAGAAGAAAGCGTCCGCTGTGATCCGTATTGCAGGGGCGAAAAAATATTATTTCAGAACACGTACATATAAGGTCGTAGCTGGAACCGTCAGTTATTCACCTTGGTCAAAACGTGTGAGAGCAAAATAAAGGATAAGAGACATGTCAAAGTTGAAAGAACAGGATGTTTATAAAGAACAGAATACTGACACGGAGATGATCCCTAATATGACAATCTCTGTATCGGAGATTAATGTTTCTGTGAAGGAGGGTCAGGTTTACAAATCTAAGATCCTTCTGGAAAGTCATAATCGTGTTCCGATTGTCGGTGTGATCGCATCGACCAGTGATAAGGTAGGATTGGAGGTCTCTAAGCTTGAAGGAGTTCGCCAGGAGATCCCATTCTATTTTAAGGGCAAGCTGGCAGTTGCAGGCACAGAATATAGTGGAAAGTTTATTATTATCAGTAATGGTGGGGAATATACGATTCCCTACACATTTACTGTTGTGCCAAAAAGTATAGAGACCTCAATCGGGCAGATTTCTGAGCTTGATCAGTTCATGGAACTGTATGAGAAGGAGGCAGAGGAGGCGGCCAACACCTTCTTTCTGCCGGAATTCCCAGAGATTTTTTTGAGAGGGGACGAATCTCTGAAAGAACTCTATCATGGGATGATGAAGGGACGTTCCAAATCTGTTATTATGGAAGAATTTCTGGTAGCAGCAGGCTTAAAAAAAGCCGTTACCATCAGTGTAGATGAGGATAGATTGACAATTGAGCAGGGCAAAGACAACGCCCAGCTGACACTTCATTTAAGTGAAAAAGGTTATGTGGAAGGTAAGATCTACGGACAGAAAGGACTGTTGACTCTGTCGGTGGATTCTTTTCATGGAAGGGACTTCCGGGACGGTATACTGACCGTTGAGATTTCTAAGAATCCGAAGGCCCATACTGGGTCAGATATCGTGGTAATCGAGACCATCTCACAACATCTTGAGGTAATGGTAGAATGGTGGGATGTTCAGAAAGAACCTTCCTCGGAACGTGAGGCTTTAAACCGCGCAAAACATCAGCGAGCAGAGCTGATGCATAATTATCTCTATTTCCGTACGGGAAGTATCGAGTTTGAAGACTTTGATGAAGAATCGGTACACACTTTGGAGGACTTATATGTTCTCACAAAGAATCCTGAGTGGAAGCTGTACTATTTCCATTTCCTACTGATGGAGGGAAAGAAACAGGAGGCGGAGCAAGAGCTAAAGGAGTTAGAGAAGATATATAGCGAGGGCGGGTTTGATGCACTCTGCCGCCATTATTATCTCTATCTGAGAGCCATGTACTATAAGACCAGTGCGGCAATCTCTGAGGCAGTTGTGGCAATCCGCAATTTTTATGAGAGCAGTAATTATAAGGCAGAAGCTTTCTGGATGCTGATATATCTAGACCGTGAGTATGTATATAATAAACGTCTTCAGTATGATACGATCAAGCAGCTTTTTGAGGAGGGCGGCAACAGCTGTCTGCTCTATTTTGAGGCTTGTGATATCTTAAATGATAATCCGGAATTTATGGAAGAACTCGGCAAGTTTGAGATTGCAATCTTCCGCTGGGGAGTTCGCTATGGTTACATTTCCCTGTCTCTGGCATATCAGTTTGCAAGACTTTCACTGAAATTAAAATATTACAATCGTTCCATTTTCTATATCGCTGAGAAGCTCTATCAGGTAGAACCTGATGAGAGATTCCTGCAGGTAATCTGTTCCCTTCTCATTAAGGGTAATCGGACTCAGACACAGTATCATGGCTATTTCAGACAGGCTGTGGAATCGAACTTGAAGATTATTGGAATTAATGAATTCTATGTGCGCAGCATGGATTTCACGGAATATGAGATTATCCCGCAGAGGGTACTGATCTACTTTACTTACAGTAACAGCCTGGATTCCAAAGAGAAGGCTTATCTTTATACCAATATCATTAAGAACCGCTCCTACTATGAGGAAGTGTTTGGGGCTTATTACGCTAAGATGAAACCGTTTGTGGAAGATGAGCTCTTGAAGGGAAGAATGAATGAGCATCTGGCTTTCCTCTATACGCATTTTCAGAAGGAGATTTTGGAGAAGCCGGATAATGCCAAGGCAGTTTGTGACATCATCTTCTATCAGAAGCTGACTTGTAATGTTCCAGGTATTATTGGTGTTTATGCTACCTGTCCCGAGACAGGGGAGGAGAAATATTATCCACTGAGTGACGGATGCTGTTATGTGGAGATTTACAATCGCAGAACCAGACTTTATTTTGTCGATGCCAGGGAGCATAGATACTTGAGCAATATCGAGTATCAGCTTCATCCATTCTTAGAGCTCAGTCAGTTCCCGAAGGAATGGATACGTCTTAATCTGGCAAATCACAAGCTGCTCTTACACTTGTCTGATAAGACCGATGGACAACTTTCCAGAGAGGATCTGCCAATCCTCAAGAAGCTGGTCGACAATCAGGCTTATCAGGAGTGGCTGAGTCAGAGAGCACTTGCATGTATTCTTACCTGGTATGAGAACCATCAGGAGAAAGAAGAACTGATGCGGTGGCTCGACCGGGCAGATTATTCGAAAGTTCCAGTCAGCTTCCGTAAGCAGCTGATGGATTATTATCTGGAAGTAGGTAAGGTGGAGGAAGCATTCTTTGGTGTAGAACTCTATGGAGGTTCTATGTTAGGTATGGCCAAGCGGTTAAGGCTTGCCTCCTTCGGAATCGACTACTATCACGGTGAGTATGATGAGACTACTTTGAAGCTGGCCTATTCAGCATTTTCCGGTAAGAAATATAACAAAGATACACTGACTTATCTGATGAATTATCTGGATAGCACTTTAGATGATCTGATTCTTCTCTTCCAGCGCGCCAAGAAGTTTGAGCTTTCCACAGAAGGTATCGAGGAGAAAATCTTAAGACAGGCGATTCTGGTTGGCAGCATGAGTCCTGACGTCTTCCCAATCTTTGAGGCTTACTATGAGACGCATGGTTCGGGATCCACTACGACAAATTATCTGAATGATATCAGCCGCAAGGGTATCAGTGGAGAACTTACGCTTCCAGAGAAGTTCTACGAGATTATCGGTAATGAGATTCTCGGCGGAAGAATTACCGACAAGATCTCTCAGACGGATTTCCTCTACTATTTTGCTGGAGTGAAAGAGAAGGAGGAGCCTGTGATTCAGGCAGCACAGTTTGTGATAGAACATTTTCTTAAGGAAGAATATTATCTGCCAGTCTTCCACGCTTATGAGGAGTGGGTAGATCTTCCAATAGAATATGAGGAGCTTACCTTCTTGACCTATGACGGTATGAGAGGAAGCGATGCTGCACTCTACTATACGGTGGATGATGACACTTCTGAGACCAGGAGAGATCTCAAGGAGGTTCTGCCTGGAAGATATGTATGCTTTATGCATTTCTTCCAGAATGATCAGGTTAATTACCGACTCGAGGTAGATGGAACGGTGATCAAGGGAGAAGACAAGCTGAAGTTTGAGACCTTTGAGTATCATCTCGGAGACAGTCGTTTCTTCCTACTCAATCATCTTGACAGCGAAGAGGCTGCCATGGAAGATCTTGATGATTATGTGGTTAAGGCATTCTTTACTGATCAGAAGATGCAGCTTCTCTGATCTTAAGTTAGAATCCGTGACAGTATTTATGCAATTACGATAAGAACAGGAGACCATGATGGAGCAGGTTTTGGCAAGACAATATGTCGGCATTGACTACGGAAAAGAGTCAGTGCAGCTCAGTATATATGACGAAGGCACTGCGGAGATGACAGAGGAGAGTTTCGCTCTCGATACATCGGAGGAGGATACTTTTCGTGCAGGGTTCCAGAAGATTGAAGATTATCTGAGAGCACATGCAGTAGGATGGGACCGATTCACAAAAGTGTGCTTCACGATGGATGACGCAAGTGAGGGGAACAGACAGAAGCTGTCTACCGCAGTCAGTCCTGAATTTAAGGAGATTCATGAAGTTCGGATCATGACCAGATTCCGAGCGTTCGTGGAATACGTCTTTCACCAGGAGAAGGTGGTGTGGGATCACAATACGATTCTGTTTGATTTCGATGGAAAGAAGCTCTCCTATGTGATGGTTGATCAGATTCGTCGGGCAAAGCAGAGGGCCTACCGGGCGGTCATTCATGATATTGATCTTGCCGGAACAGGTATTGAGGCTGGCGATCCCGAACTTGATCAGAAGTTTGGACAGACCATACGCCAGTTTATGATGAAGCATCAGGCCCAGATCGTCTTTCTGACGGGTCAGGGCTTTGAGGGCAATTGGATGAAACGAACCCTCACTTATCTCTGTGCCGGAAGAAGAGTATTTTTAGGACAGAATATTTATGCGAATGGTGTCTGCCTTTCAGGAATCAGCCACATTCCAATGATGGATGAGGGTATGCTTTTGATGGAGGGACCTGATATGGTCTACCATACTCTGGGAATTGTCATCTCAGACTATGGCAGAGCAAGATACATCCCAATCACGTCGATCGGACGGGAGTGGTACAATAGCAAAGGTTCCTTGGATATCATTCTTGATAAAAGTCAGAAAGTTGATTTCTTTTATCATAATACTAAGGAGAATGAGATCGAGGGAGCGACCTGTGAACTGAAAGGCCTTCCAAAGAGACCGAACAAGACGACAAGAATTCACATTGAGGTCTGCTTCTCCTCTGCGACCGAAGGTGTGATTCTGCTTAAGGACATGGGATTTGGAACAATGTTTAAAGCAACAGGCAAAGTGACCATGTTTCCGTTCACATTGGTATCATAGGAGGGGAGTACGGTGAGAGAATCAATAGTATGTATTGGAACAGTGGCGAAAAAGCCATATCGGTTTCAGGAGACGGGAGTAGAGGTCTACTCCTATGAAGAGTTGTGCTACTACTTAAGTAAGCATATGATTTGCTACCTCTACACCCTTCCCAGAACAGATCTGATCCCATTCATCGGGGAGAATCTGGAACTGCCGAAGTTGGCTAGGATACTTTCGAAGTATGATGACCCATCGAAAGATCAGATGAAATATTTCTCTGCTCTTTTTCGTGAGGGCAATTATTTTAACGAGGATGAGATTCGCGAGATTCTTGATGATTATAGAGAACTGATGAATGCCCCATATCATCGTCAGTGTAAATGGATGGGAGATCTCTATAACTCCTCTGGCTGTTATATGAAAGCTATCCAGTATTACAGAGAGGGGTTAAAGGCAGAGAATCTCAGTGAGCAGGAGCATGGAGCCCTGTACCACAATCTGGGCATTGCTCAGGCGAGATTATTCCGATTCCATGACGCAAGAATCAGTCTGCTCAAGGCATATCAGTATGGGGGAGAGGAAGAATCTCTCTATTATTATTACTGCATGATCGCGCTGACCACGGATATGGATACCGCAAGAAATGAGATCAAATCCTTAGATATCTCAGACCTGCTGGTGGATTCCTTCCGAGATCGTTTTGCCCAATTCCAGGAAGATTATCAATACTCTGAGGATCAGGCAAGGCTTTCTAGGATTGAATACCTGAAAGAACATAAGAAAGAAGAGGAAGCGAAAGAGTTAGGAGAGATTTACGTCTGGAAGATGAAGAAGAATTTCCGTAGGGCTTTAGAGCGTGATGAGAAAATGTTCGTGACAAATCTTCCAATAAGTTATACACTATAGGACGTGAAAAAATAACAGGAGGACATTAACATGGCAACAGAGATGAGCAAGACATATGATCCGTCTGAGATTGAGGACAGATTATACCAGAAGTGGCTCGATAAGAAATATTTCCATGCAGAAGTAGACAGAAGCAAGAAGCCTTTCACAATCGTGATGCCGCCGCCAAATATTACAGGGCAGCTGCATATGGGACATGCTCTTGATAATACATTACAGGATATCCTGATTCGTTTTAAGAGAATGCAGGGATATGAGGCACTGTGGCAGCCTGGAACCGACCATGCAAGTATTGCGACAGAGGTTAAAGTCACAAAGAAGTTAAAAGCAGAGGGAATTGATAAGGCTGAACTTGGCCGTGAGAAGTTCCTTGACCGCGTATGGCAGTGGAGAGAAGAGTATGGTGGACGTATCGTCAGCCAGTTAAAGAAGCTTGGATCATCTGCTGACTGGGACAGAGAGCGTTTTACTATGGACGAGGGATGTTCCAAGGCAGTCAGAGAAGTTTTCGTCCGCTTATATGAGAAGGGATATATTTATCGTGGATCCAGAATTATCAACTGGTGCCCAACCTGTCAGACATCCATCTCTGATGCTGAGGTAGAGTACGAGGATCAGGCTGGACATTTCTGGCATATCAACTATCCGATCGTTGGAACGGATCAGTGTATTGAGATTGCCACAACAAGACCTGAGACTATGTTGGGAGATACTGCTATTGCAGTACATCCAGATGACGAGAGATATAAGGATCTTGTCGGAAAGATGGTTATTCTTCCAATCGTCAATAAAGAGATTCCGATTGTTGCGGACGCTTATGTTGATAAAGAATTTGGAACAGGTGCTGTTAAGATTACACCTGCACATGACCCTAACGACTTTGAGGTTGGAAAGAGACATAATCTTCCAATCATCAATATCTTAAATGATGACGGTACTATCAATGAGAATGGTGGAAAGTACCAGGGTATGGACCGTTATGAGGCCAGAAAGGCTATCGTAGAGGAACTTGATAAAGAGGGTTACCTGGTTCGTATCGAGGATCATGAGCATAACGTAGGTACCCATGACAGATGTCATTCTACCGTAGAGCCTATGGTAAAAGAGCAGTGGTTCGTCAAGATGGACGAGCTTGCAAAACCGGCAATTGATGCGATTAAGAACGGAGAGCTTCGTTTTATTCCAGAACATTTTGACAGAACTTACCTTCACTGGTTAGAGAACATCAGAGACTGGTGTATCTCAAGACAGCTCTGGTGGGGACATCGCATCCCTGCATGGTACTGTGACGACTGTGGAGAGATTGTCGTATCCCGTGAGACACCTACCGTATGCCCTAAGTGCGGATGCAAACATCTGACTCAGGATGAGGATACCTTAGATACCTGGTTCTCCTCAGCTTTGTGGCCATTCTCCACTTTAGGCTGGCCAGACAAGACAGATGATTTGGATTACTTCTATCCAACTAATGTCTTAGTAACCGGCTATGATATCATCTTCTTCTGGGTTATCCGTATGGTATTCTCAGGATATGAGCAGACTGGAGTTTCTCCATTTAAAGATGTCCTGATTCATGGACTTGTCCGTGATGAGCAGGGACGTAAGATGAGTAAGTCTCTTGGAAACGGAATTGACCCACTTGAGGTTATTGATAAGTACGGCGCTGATGCATTACGTCTTACCTTAATGACTGGTAATGCACCAGGTAATGATATGCGTTACTCTGAGAAGAAAGTTATCGCTAGCAGAAACTTTGCCAACAAGGTATGGAATGCCAGCCGATTCATGCTGATGAACATCGAGAAGGCTGACCTCTCCAATGTAAAATTAAGTGACCTTACTATGGCAGATAAGTGGATCTTATCCAAGGTCAACAGCTTAGTTAAAGATGTCACTGAGAATATGGATAATTATGATCTCGGTGTTGCCGTTGGAAAGCTTCGTGACTTCATATGGGAAGAGTTCTGCGACTGGTACATTGAGATGGTGAAGCCTCGTCTCTATAACGATGAGGATTCCACCAAGGCAGCAGCACTCTGGACTCTGAAAGAGGTCCTGACAACTTCTATTAAGATGCTGCACCCATACATGCCATTTATCACAGAAGAGATCTTCTGCAGCATGCAGGATGAGGAAGATTCTATCATGATCTCATCCTGGCCAGAGTACAAGGAAGAGTATCATTTCCCTGTAGAGGAGCATGAGGTTGAGGTTATCAAGAATGCTGTAAGAAATATCCGTAACATCCGTGCAGAGATGAATGTACCACCGAGTAGAAAAGCATCTGTCTATGTGGTATCTGCTAAGAAGGATGTCCTAGACATCTTCCAGAGCTCTAAAGTCTTCTTTGCAACCTTATCTTACGCATCCGATGTCTTCACACAGGCAGACAAGACAGGCATTGCTGATGATGCAGTTTCCGTTGTAGTTCCAGATGCTACAATTTACATTCCGTTTGCAGATCTTGTGGATATCGATAAGGAGATCGAGAGACTGAACAAGGAAGCGCAGAAGGTTCAGAAAGAGCTGAAACGTGCTGAGGGTATGCTTTCCAACGAGAAGTTTGTATCCAAGGCACCAGAAGCTAAGGTACAGGCAGAGCGAGATAAGGTTGTTAAATATACCGATATGGCTCAGAAGATTGCTGAGCGTCTTGCACAGCTTCAGAAATAGAACTGAAGCAATAAGAGGAATAACAATGACCTATGATGAGATGGTTGATGAGATCAGCCAGATCCCCAAGTTTGGGGCGAAAGCCAGTCTCAGTAATCTCGCCAGATATCTTGACATTTTTAATCACCCGGAAGAGCATCTCCGGGTGATTCATATTGCAGGGACGAATGGCAAGGGCAGTGTATGTGCCTACCTGGATTCCGTATTAAGGCGGTGTGGATATCATACTGCTATGTTCACTTCACCGCATCTGGTAGATATGAGAGAGCGTTTTCTAATTGATGGGGAGATGTGCCAGAAACAGGAGATGCTTAGTGCCTACCTTAAGATTAAAGAAGTGATGAATCAGGGAGATAAGTATCAGTTAGCTCCCCTGACATTTTTTGAGATACTTTTCCTGATCTCACTGCTGATTTTTCAGAAAGCAGACCTTGATTACTGCATTATGGAGACCGGGATGGGTGGCAGGCTTGATGCTACGGTTCTTGCCAAGCCAGTTCTCTGCATTATCACATCGATTAGTTTGGATCACACAGCGATTCTTGGAGACACAATTCCAGAGATTGCAGGAGAGAAAGCAGGTATCATCTGCCAGGGCATTCCTGTTGTCAGTGTTGATGAGAATAATGGCGCTGCCAAGGTGATAAGACAGCATGCGATAGAGAAAAATGCACCGTATTACTTTCTAAATAAAGAAGATATTACGATTTGCAAAAAAAACGATAAATTCATTGATTTTTCAATCAAGAGTCGTTATTATAAGAATGATCGACTGACAGTTCATAGTTTTGCACATTATCAGGTGCAGAATGCTGCACTTGCCGCATTATCTCTGCATGTATTAGACGATAAGATTCCAGAAGACAAGATTCGAGAAGGAATCGCTTCGATGCGCTGGGCAGGTAGAATGGAAGAGATCAGGGATCATATTTATGTAGATGGTGCTCATAATCCGGGAGCCGTGATAAGACTTGTAGAGAGCCTGCTGGATACCAAAGAGAGATGGAGTCTTCTTTTTGCCGTGTGCGAGGACAAGGATTATGACACGATGATCAAGACTTTATCCCAGTTTCCTTGGGAGAGAGTATACCTTACGAGAATTGAGGGCGCTAGAGGCGCTCTTACCTTGGATATTGCCAGAGATTTCAGAAGAGAAGTGGGACATGAGAAGTTGTATACTTATGATGATGTAAAGACTGCGCTCACCGCTGCAATATCCGATAGAGAACCACAGGAGAATCTGCTTTGTGCAGGATCACTCTATCTGGTGGGAGAAATTGAAAGAATAATTGGGGAAAGCGAGGATACCAATGTTTGATTTTGATGCAGAATTAAAGAAGTTCAAGCCTGCAGTAGGCGTAGAAGTAGGGTCCGATAATCTTTTTGAGGATGATGTCAAGGATATCACAGATCTTGTAGCAGAGCTTACAGAGAAGTTAAAGAAGGATGGACAGGAGAAATAATATGAAGTGTATTAGATGTGGCCGTAATGTTGGGAGCGACGGCTTCTGCACTGCCTGCGGCTTTATGAATAAACATATTTCAAAGGCCTATAATACTGCTGATTATTATTATAATCTTGGCCTTGAGAAAGCACAGATGAGAGATCTCTCAGGTGCAGAGATGTATCTGACTAGAGCTCTGTACTATAATAAGGAACATAAGAATGCTAGAAACCTCTTAGGACTTGTCTATAATGAGATCGGAGAGGGTGGCAAAGCATATATTCAGTGGAAGATCAGCTCCAGATACAGTAATGCTGAGGAGAATATCGCAAACTCCTACATTCGTCAGATGGAAGAGCATCCAGCTATCTTTGAGCAGGTCAATGAGACTGCCAAGAAGTTCAATCTTGCCCTTAATTATGCCAAACAGGGCAGTGATGACCTTGCGATGATTCAGATTAAGAAGGTATTAAGCCTGACACCTAACTTTGTGAGAGGGCATCTTCTTTTTGCACTGCTTCACATGAGAGCAGGAGAGTCAGAGGCAGCTAAGAATGATCTCAGCAATGCATTAGCTGTAGACCATTATAATACGACAGCTAGATACTATCTATCAGAGATGGGAGAGCCTAATGAGGAAGTTGCACCGGAGAAAGTTCCAGTTGAGTCCTTAAAGCCTGATAATGAGAACCTAAAGAATGTACGTCCGGTGGATCATTATGAGGATCCAAATAAGGAGACATGGAAACAGTTCGTCTATATGCTGATCGGTCTTGCTATCGGTGTTGTTGCGATGTTTGTTCTGGTTATCCCAAGCGTACGTGCCGGTGTTTCTGTAGATTATAACAACCTGAAGAAGCAGTATAAGGCCACCGTTCAGAACAAGAATGCAGATATCAAGCAGCTTGAGGAGGATAAGGCTAATCTTCAGAAGAAGAATAAGCAGATCAGCAAGAGCCTCAGCGTCTATGAAGGTTCTCAGGGTGAAGACAGTATGTATGACAGTCTCTTAAAGGCTCTTCAGGAGTATGAGGATAATGATAATGTAAATTGCGCTAAGTACTTGTCTAAGATTAAGAAGGATGCCCTTCCTTCTAAGACATCTAAGGATCTCTATCAGAAGATGAGTGATGATGCTCTTCCTTCTGCAGCTAAGAGCTTATATGACAGTGGACTGGCACTTTATAAGAACTATAAGTACGCTGACGCACAGAAAGATCTGGAGTCATCTTATAAGTATGTAAAGAGTTACGAGACAGAGTTCTACCTGGCTATGTGCTTAAAGCAGACAGGTGGTAAGGATAAAGCTACCAAGTACTTCTATGATATTATCAACAATTCAGGTAATAATGATCTGGTAGTCAAATCTGCAAACTTTGGTCTTGAGATGCTCAAGTCTGATGCCATTGAGGCAGCAGCTAAGGCAGCTGGTAAGACAACATCAAAGAGTGATACAGAGAAATCTAGTGAGGACAGTTCTAAGAGTTCTACAACAGAGAAGACTTCTGATACCAAGTCATCCGATGAGAATTCTAATGAGAGCGAGAACAGCGACAGCAGTTCTTCTTCTGATAATAATAACTCTGAGAGTGAGGGAGACGGGGAGGAGTAATCTCTTCTACGTTGACAATTTGATAATGTGGTTAGAGCGGGTCATCGCCAGAGGCGATGGCCCTTTTTTGCAAAACATGCAAGTGAAGTGCCGCAGGTCCTTCAGCTTGTTGCTTTAGCATGCAAAATGAACCGAGTTCATTTTTTATAAGAGATAGGAAAGTGAGATTATGAGTAAGAATTATAAGATGATTATCAGCTATGACGGAGCCAGATATTATGGTTGGGAACATCAACCCGACCGCCCGACCATTCAGGGAAAGCTTGAGGACGTGCTGAAGGAAATGTGTGGAGAACCAGTAGATGTCATTGGTGCGGGACGTACCGACGCAGGAGTTCATGCACAGGCAATGGTTGCGAATGTCAAGATGGATACCGACAAGAACTGTATTCAGATTCGAGATTATATGAACCGCTATCTTCCGAATGATATTGCTGTGAAGGAGGTGAGAGAGGCTTCCGATCGCTTTCATGCAAGATACAAGGCTGTTGGGAAACTGTATACTTATACTTGTTTTGACGGACCGGTCATCCCAGTTTTCCAGAGAAAATATATGAATATCCTGACAGAAAGAGTTAATGTGGGTAAGATGAAGGAAGCGGCTAGTTATCTGGAAGGTAAGCATGATTATAAGAGCTTTTGCGGGAACCCACATATGAAAAAGTCCACGGTGAGAATTGTAGATCGAATCGATATTGAACGAAAAGGTGGAACCATCAGCTTGAGCTTCCATGGAACAGGATTTCTTCAGAACATGGTGCGAATTATGACAGGAACTCTTTTAGAGGTGGGAGCGGGAAGAATGGAGCCAGAAGAAGTAGAAGAGATTTTAGAGGCAAGGGACCGCAGTAAGGCGGGACCAACGGCCCCGCCTCAAGGATTATGTCTTATGAAAGTAGATTATTAATCTTTTGCTGATGATTCCTAATTTTCAAAAGGATTCTTTTGAATCTGACTGCCATACCATCTCTTATTATGGACTCTGCATGGATTCTTCTCTGGGTCAAAGGTCAGGAGATAAGGAGTATCTGCTGTATTACCTTTGGAATCGATCGGTTTCACACGGAATACCTTCCATTCTAAATCATTTTTAGGACAGTAAGTTCCATAGGTCTTCTGAGATATCTTACAGAGAGGAATCCGAATGTGAACATCACATCGTCTCTTTGGCAGTGTCTGCCTTGTAAAGAATTCTCGATAGACCATAGATTTCTCAGGGTCCTTATCACAGATCCCATCGATAGAGAGCTTGCCAGATTTCTGGCAGACTGCGGCACTCTTGATCACTTCGCAGCTAGGGAAATCACGTGATTTTTCTTTTTTGCTCTTGATAATCCGATTCATAATCTTAGCATAAATCTGCTGTTCATCATGATTAGGGTTTGAGACATAGTTGCCTGTATCTGATCCCATCCAGATAGTTCCAGTCAGATAAGGAGTATATCCGGAAAACCAGTAGTCACTGCCCGTGACGGTAGTCCCGGTATTTCCAGCGAACGACATATGAGTATTCTTTAATTTCGCTCTCCTTCCAGTGCCCGTCGTGATGACGTCACGCATGGCATTTGTCAGCAGCCAGGCAGTAGAGGCTTTCATGACACGGGTCCCTTCTACTTTGTTATGTAAGATGACGTTGCCGTCTGCATCTTCCACGGAAGTGTAGAAGATTGGGCGGTGATAAACTCCGCCATTGGCAATCGTCGCGTAAGCATTCGTCAATTCCAGGTTCGTTACGCCATCTCTAAGATTACCAAGAGCTAAAGCCTGACGGACATCTGTTTCCAGGAAGCCCTCTTTATTCACCCGGTTTTTTACTAAAGTTGAGAAGCCTAGTCTCTTAAGAAAATCATATCCAACCTGTGGGCTTATCTTTGTGAGTGCCTTGACTGCCACAACATTATTTCCGGTGGCGATTGCAGTTCGAATATTAGTGAGGCCATTGTGCTTTCCGGTTGTGTTCAAAACTTCATTTCCAGTCATATATTTATAAGGGGCATCGTCAAAGACGGAAGCCAGAGTGAATTTCTGATTATCAATTCCTGGTGCATAGGCAGAGAGCACCGAGAAGAGAGATCCTGGATCATGCTTCTCATCGGAAGCTCTGTTGATGGAGAGATTATAGTGTTTCTGTCCCCTTCCTCCGACAAGTGCCCGGACCTTTCCAGTCTTCTGGTCGATTAAAGTGAAGGAAGCCTGAGGCTGTGGAGTATAGCGGATCGATTCATCTAATACCTTTTCTCCCCTGGAGGTGATGAAGTCCTTGAAAGTCTGTGTCGCCTCCCTTAATTCTGAGAGATTAGAATAAGTAGGATAATCATCCTGAGTATTATCATGATTCTGATAATATTCCTGCAGATCCACGGCATTATAAGTGTTAATCTTGTTTGAGGCAGAGCTTGTCGTCAAAGTGTATTCCAGTAAGTAACTGACATTGCCGGAATAATTCTCAGGATTACTGATCTCATGGTCGGCAATCTGCTGAAGTCTGCTGTCCTCTGTCGTGTGGATTTTCAAGCCTCCGCCGTAGAAGAGTTCGTAAGCCTGAGCCTGAGTATAACCATGTTTCTCCTGCAGATCCTGGACGACTTGTTCCATCAGGGCATCTGTAAAATAAGTGGAATTTGTGGATCGCTGCATGGTATTCGCAACAATTCTGGAGTAATCGTCCTCATTTAATGCTTGCTGATATTCTTTTGCATTAATATATTTTAAATTGTACATTTTCTCCAGAATACGCTCCCTCCTCTCGTTATTAGCTTCTGGTTCATCGATAGGATCATAGTATTCTGGATTACGGCCGATGGCAGCAATAATCGCACACTGTGAGATGGTGAGATCTTTAGCAGATTTGTTGAAGTAGTATCTGGCTGCAGATTCCACACCAAGATGTCCACGTCCGAGATTAATCGTATTTAAGAAAGAGGTCAGAACTGAGTCCTTCATCTGGGACTGAGTCTTGTTCTGTAAACCCTTCTTTTCCAGTTGGACCGCTACATATTGTTCTTGAATCTTATGAGTGAGCTTTGGAACGAAATGCATCTCATGTTCTGAGTGAAAGTAGAGGTTGCGGACTAACTGCTGGGTGATGGTACTTCCGCCCTGTGAAGTGGAAGAGGAGTGGACATCATTAATAGCAGAGCGCAGGATACCCTTTACATCGATACCGTTGTGGTCGTAGAATCTCTCATCCTCAATCGCAATAAATGCATTCTTTAGATGAGGAGAGATATCCGAAGATTTGGCGTGAATCGTATCGGCCTTCTCTCTTCTGACCCGTCCCAAGGTGCGTCCCTCGGCATCATAGAGGACAGGCCCTTGCGATCCCGAGGAGACGATACTTCTCTTAGGAGCACTGGCGATGATTCCCTGAAAGGAACCATAGAAAAATCCAAATGATGATACCAACAGGACAAATAATATCATCAGAATAATTTTAAATATATAACTGGAAGAATCCAAAAATCGGCTCCTTGGAGATTCCAGACGTTCTTTCTTCTGCCTGATGGAAGATAGCGTGTACATAAAAATCGTCCTTTCCTAACTGTATCCTTATATATAAGAGTATATTAATCGACGTGGGAGTCAAAAGTGACTACGGAATGTTACGTCGCTTTGCGACTTCGTAGGTTCTGCCCTTCATTATAGCATATCTGCCTGACTTTCACGTATCATCATAGG
>JAXJRI010000104.1:0-9172 GCA_036310685.1 Lachnospiraceae bacterium
AATTTTGGTCAAGGACATTATACCAAAAAAAGGGGGGTAATGCTCTTTTTATTTGCAAAACCCCTTGAAATAAAGCTTAACAGTTGATTTTTAAGAGAAAATATAGGTAGTATTTGACACTACCGTACTGGTGAAGGAGGAAGACTTATGATACTTCTGATAGACAATTATGATTCATTTACCTACAACCTATATCAGTATATCGGAATCTTCAACCAGGACATCAAGGTTGTAAGAAATGACAAGATTACCATCCAGGAAATTCAAGAGATGAAACCTGATCACATCGTTCTTTCTCCTGGACCGAAATCTCCGAAGGAGGCAGGCATCTGTATCGACCTGGTGAAGAACTTTTATGATAAGGTTCCAATCCTGGGAATCTGCTTGGGACATCAGTCCATCGGAGCAGCTTTCGGAGCAGATATCGTATACGCCAAGCAGCTCATGCATGGAAAACAGTCCCTGATTCAGCATGATGGTGAGGGAATCTTCGAGAGAATCCCAAGTCCGATCAAGGTATGCCGATATCACAGCCTGGCAGTGGACGAGAATACTCTCCCAGATGAGATTGCGGTAACAGCAAGGACCGAAGATGGAGAGGTGATGGCCATGAGGCATAAGACCTATCCGGTGATTGGAATTCAATTCCATCCAGAATCCATCTTCACAGAACATGGCAAACGAATGATAGAGAATTTTTTGAAAATGTAGATAGATAAAGAGGAACAGAACATGATATTGGATACCATAGTAGAGGATAAGATTAAGCGGCTTCCCGAACATAAGGCGAAGATCAGTGAGGAGGAGATGAAGCGTCTGGCATTAAGATCTGATCGTCAGAGCAACTCCTTCTTCCAGGCACTTAAGAAGCCAGGACTTTCCATCATCGGTGAGTTCAAGAAGGCTTCTCCAAGTATGGGAAAGATTGCGATGACCATGAATTTAGAAGATCGGATCGACGATTACAATGCATCTGTCGATGCTATCTCCTGCCTGACAGAAGAAGATCATTTCCTAGGAAATGTCGATTATTTTAAAAAGATCAGAGCAATCAGTCCGCTTCCCATGATTCGAAAAGATTTTATCATTGATCCTTACCAGATATACGAGGCGAAGGTCATCGGAGCGGACTGCATCCTCTTAATCGCAGCGATTCTTAACGATGACTGCTTAAGCGAATATTACAAGCTGGCAGAAAGCCTGGGACTGGATGCCCTGGTGGAGGTTCACGACAGAGAAGAGATGGAGAGGGCGCTCGCCATCCATCCGAAGATCATCGGTGTCAACAACCGAAATCTTAAGGACTTTACCATCAGCTTAGAGACGACTCGCAAGCTTAGGGACATGGTCCCAGAGACAACAGCATTCGTCAGCGAGAGCGGGGTCACAAAAGATCAGGATATCACATTTCTTAAGCAATGTCGTGTGGATGCCATGCTCATAGGCGGAGCATTTATGTTATCTGAAAAACCGAGAGAGCTGGCAGCCCACTGGAAGGAGATTTACGATAGACCATGAGTACGAAAATAAAGATCTGCGGACTCACGCAAAGAGAAGATATCGAGGCGGTCAATCGTTACAAACCTGACTTTGGAGGATTCGTCTTATATTGCCCTAAGAGCAAGCGGAATCTGCAGATGAAAAGAGCGAGGGAGCTGTTAGGCTGGCTCTCTTCAGAGATTAAGAGCGTGGCGGTTGTAGTTTCCCCTACGGCAGCCCAAGTCCAAAAGATTCAGGAAGCAGGCTTTGATCGGATTCAGATTCACGGATTCTTATCCGACCAAGTTTACCAGACTTTGTCCATTCCAATCATGCGGGCAGTCAATGTAACCGCCAAGGAGGATTTAGAGAATCTGGACACTCGAGAAAAGATAGTAGGATATGTCTTCGATGCCAAGTCGCCGGGAAGTGGAAAGACTTTCGACTGGGATATCTTAAAAGACATCCCGAGGGAGGGGAGAGAAATCTTCCTTGCCGGAGGAATTAATCAAGACAATGTAACAGAAGCAATCGGAAGGGTAAAGCCGGACGTCATCGATTTAAGTTCCTATGTGGAGTGGGACGATCCGGACAAGCCAGGGAAAGATCCCGAGAAGATTCAAACTATGATAAGGAAGGTGCATCATGAATAATAAGGTTTATGGAGAGTATGGCGGACAGTATGTATCAGAATCTCTGATGAATACATTAAAAGAGATTGAGACCGCATTCAATGAAGCAATTAAGGACCCAGAGTTTATTAAAGAATATAATTATTACTTAAAAGAATATGTCGGAAGAGAGACCCCTCTTTATCTGGCTGAGAAACTGACTAAGAAGTATGGACCGAAAATCTACTTAAAGAGAGAGGATTTATGTCATACCGGAGCTCATAAGATTAACAACGTTATCGGTCAGATTTTACTAGCCAAACGCATGGGCAAGAAGAGAATCATCGCCGAGACGGGAGCTGGTCAGCACGGTGTAGCTACGGCAACTGGAGCTGCTCTTTTCGGAATGGACTGCCGAGTTTTCATGGGTGAAGAAGACATGAGACGTCAGGCATTAAATGTATTCCGTATGGAGATGCTGGGAGCTAAGGTTATCTGTGTCAAGAATGGAAGCAGAACCTTAAAGGATGCAACCAATGAGGCAATCAGAACATGGGCAAAAGATGCGGAGGATACCTTCTATATCATCGGCTCTGCCGTAGGACCTCATCCATATCCAAAGATGGTAAAGCAGTTCCAGAGAGTCATCTCTGTGGAGACCAAGAGACAGATCTTAGAGAAAGAGGGAAGACTTCCAGATGCTGTCATCGCTTGTGTTGGAGGCGGATCGAACTCTATCGGGATGTTCGCTGAGTTTATCGATGAGCCAGACGTTGAGCTGATCGGTGTAGAGGCAGCGGGTTGTGGTATCAGCACTGGAAAGCATGCCTCTGCCTTTGCAGTAGGCCAGCCTGGAGTATTACATGGCATGCGTTCTTACCTCCTTCAGGATGACAACGGTAATGTACAGATTGCGACAACCATCTCTGCAGGTCTGGATTATCCAGGTGTCGGGCCAGAACATGCATATCTTCACGATAGTGGAAGAGCTCAGTATGTTTCCATCACGGACGACGAGGCCATGCAGGCACTTCACGAACTTTGTGTGGAAGAGGGCATCATCCCAGCCATCGAGAGTGCACATGCAGTTGCTTATGCGATTAAGAAAGCTAAGACGATGACAAAAGATCAGATTATTGTCATTAATCTTTCCGGACGAGGCGACAAGGATGTCAATACCATCGCAGATTATTTCAAAGAGAAAGGCCTGAATTAGAACACTTTGGCATAGCAAGGTGATGGCAATCGAAATCAAGTGTTACATAAGCTGATAAGGAGGAAATGAACGATGAGCAATCGTATTGAAGATAGAATGGTAGAGCTTAGTGCCAAGCATGAGAAAGCATTTATTACATATATGACAGCGGGACTTCCTGATATGGAGACTACTGAGAAATTGATAAAGAAAGAGGCAGAGGCAGGAATCGATGTGATTGAGGTTGGAGTACCATTCTCAGACCCTACCGCCGATGGACCTGTCATCCAGGACGCATCCTACCGCTCCATCCTGAATGGAACCAATATCTATAAGATTTTTGATATGATCGAAGATCTTAGAAAAGACTGTCAGGTTCCAATCGTCTTCATGATGTACTACAACACCATTCTTCACTATGGTGTCAAAGCATTCGTTGAGAAATGTGCTGCAGTGGGGGTTGATGGTCTCATTGTGCCAGACCTTCCAAAAGAAGAGCAATATGAGATTGCGGCAGCTATGGATCAGGTTCCGGGAGCACCAATCACGATTCAGCTGGTCTCCCCAGTCTCCAAAGACCGTATTCCTATGATCTTAGACGGAGCCAGAGGATTCGTCTACTGCGTATCCGCCATGGGAGTTACAGGCCAGGAGGGAAGCTTCCACAAGAACATTCGAGAGTATTTAAGCAGCGTCAAGGCCGTATCCAAGATTCCAGTTATGATGGGCTTCGGAATCCGCACCGCAGACGACATCGCACCATTCGCGGACATCATCGACGGAGCCATCGTCGGAACCCATTTCATCCAGATGATGGAAGAAAGCAACTTCGACTTAGACAAAGCCGCCGACTACGTCCGCACATTCAAAGCAGAAGAGAATAAGTAATCCTTATCTTAATTATCTACATAGAAGGCCAGAGAATCAACTTCGATTCTCTGGCCATCTTGCGTGTTTCAGCCGTTTCGATAGTTAGCGTAATCCACTTTCCATTTCTTTGGAATGATAGTATAATGTAAACATTGAAGACCATATGTTTGAGAATGGAGTAGTAAGATGCCAAAGAGGAAAGTGGGCAAAAGCTATATTGTCGTCTTTCAGGATGAGGAGGGTAATGTCTTAAAGACTGCCTTTGTGGAGGCAGGAAAGTCTGCGAAAGCCCCTGAGATTCCGAAAAAGAAGAGTGAGACCGAACATCACGAGGTCGTTTTTACAGGATGGGATCATGATATCCAAGCGGTCAATGAGAACCTGGTGGTCAAGCCAGTCTATCAGACCATGCCGAAGAAGTATATTGTCATGTATTTTAAGCCTGATGGCGGGATGCTGGGTATGGAGTCTGTCCCTTATTCTCAGCCAGCTAAGGCAGAGTATCAGCCGACCAAAGAAGGCGATGATGAATTCTATTATGAGTTTGAAGGATGGGATGCAGATCTTACTCATATAGAGAAAGATACCATGGCAAGGCCTGTCTTTACCCAGATTCGAAGAACCTTCTCTGTCGGATTCTATAATTATAATGGACGCCTGATTCGTGATCAGATTGTGCCTTACGGGGAGGATGCGATCCCTCCGGAAGATATCTCAAGGGCGAGTGATAAGACTTACCGCTATATCTTTCGTGGTTGGGACAGTGATTATACTAAGGTCACAGAAGAGCGCAAGGTTTATGCGGAGTTTGACTCAGAGTTTATCGACTATAAGGTTACCTTCACCGAGGAAGGCAGTGAGATTGGAACGAGATATTATCATTATCAGGAACCGATCCGCTACCCTGAGCGGAAAAGAAAAGGCTATGATCTGACTTGGACACCGAATCCAACCGTAGTGGAGGATAGTGTGACGATTGACGCTTCTTATACTTTCTCCAATCCTAAGGATAAGATTGCTGAGATTGATGGATCTACATATCAGATTACTAACCCTTCTGTGACAGATGGAGCGGTAGCCTGCCTCAGCTATCAGAGTGACGACAGGACGGTAGAGCCTCCAGCTAAGGTTCGAATCGGAGATTACTACTATAAAGTGACAAGAATTGAAAAAGCAGCATTTGCTTCCTGCCCTCGTATGGAGAGGCTGGTGCTGCCAGAGTATCTCGTTTCTGTGGGTGCTTTGGGACTTGCTGGATGCAGTCGCCTTCGGGAAGTGGTCCTTGGAAAGCGAGTTAAGAGGATACAGGATCAGGCATTTTTGGGAGATGCCAAGCTTAAAGATGTGACATTTACTGGGAAAGGCTCTCTGAGATTTACCAGAAGAGCCTTTGATGGCTTAGGGAGATTAGTGCGGATTCACGTGCCCACAGAGCGATATAGTGAGTACGCTAAAAAGCTTCCCAATCGCCTGATGGAGCAGATTGTAAGATAAATAAAGGAGATAATGATGGCAGGACGTGGAGATTTTCTGAGTGAGCTGGAAGAGCTGAGAAGAATCGGCGAGACCAACGACAATCAGCTCAACATGGATGAGATTGATCAGTATTTTGAGGATATGAAGCTTTCCGATACGCAGTTAGATTCTATCTGTCAGTTTTTGGAGAGAAAGGGTATCGTTATCAATGATCGAATCAGCCGGGGAGAAGAAGAACTGTTTGAGGAAGAGATTGAGACTAAGGACGATCCTCAGGATGATGATATGGTGAAAGAATATCTAAGAGAGATGGAGTCAACAAGCAAGGTTGGTTCTGATGAGGAGAACCTGATTATCCGCAATCTCTTAGATGGGGATGAGACTGCCAGGACCATGCTGATTGAGGCTAACTTAAATTATGCCGTGGAGATTGCCAAGGAGTTTAAGGGTAAGGGACTTCTGATGTCAGATCTGATTCAGGAGGCTAATATTGGACTGATGGAGGCGGTCAATGATTTTGAACCCGCTATCCATCATAACTTCCATCAGTATGCGGGAGACAGCATTCGCGGCCACATTAAGGAGACGTTAGAGGAGTACAATCAGTCCACCAGATCAGCTAAGAAGCTTGCCAGCCGAGTCAATGAGCTCAATGATCTTGCTACTTCTTTCGCAAAGGAGTACGAGAGAGAGGCAACACCGAAGGAACTGGCAGACCGTATGGGAATCACGGTGGACGAGGTCAAGGAACTGATGAAGGTATCTCTGGATGCTGTGGCAGTACTTAACCGTGCTAAGTTTCAGGATGATCTCTCAGAGTAAGAGATATCAGAATAGCGTATATTAACATTTGTCAGGAGGAGAAGAGGAATCGATGAGATATTCAGAAGAGATAATTGAAGAAGTGAGAGAGCGTAACGATATCGTTGATGTGATCTCGAATTATGTCTCTCTCAAAAAGAAGGGATCCTCCTGGTTTGGACTTTGCCCATTTCACAATGAGAAGACCCCGTCATTTTCTGTCAGCAGGGATAAGCAGATGTTCTACTGCTTCGGCTGCGGTAAGGGAGGTAATGTCTTCACTTTTCTGATGGAATATAACAGGGAGACCTTTCCGGAAAGTGTGAAGGAATTAGCGCAGAGAGCGGGAGTGGAGCTTCCTGAGGTGGAGATGACGCCAGAGGACAAGAGACGTCAGGACGCCAGAACTACCCTTCGTGAGATGAACAAACAGGCAGCAATCTATTTCCACTACCTCTTAAAGAGTAAGAGGGGTGCTTTGGGATATCAATATCTAAAAGACCGAGGACTTACTGATGCGACGATTAATCATTTCGGTCTGGGTTATGCAGATATCTACCGGGATGATCTTTATCAGTTTTTAAAATCCAAGGGATTTACAGATTATCAGATGAAGGATTCTTCCCTAGTCACAATCGACAGTGTGAGGGGAAGCTATGATACCTTCTTTCATCGTGTGATGTTTCCAATCATGGACGCTGGACAGAGGGTCATCGGTTTCGGAGGCCGTGTCATGGGAGACGGAGAGCCAAAGTATCTAAATTCCAGAGAGACGATTCTTTTTGATAAGAAGAATAACCTTTATGGCTTAAATTATGCCAGAAGGTCCAAGGAGAAGGATATTATCCTCTGTGAGGGATACATGGATGTCATCTCCCTTCACCAGGCTGGAATTACCAATGCAGTTGCGCCGCTGGGAACGGCGTTTACTCTGCAGCAGGCGTTACTGTTAAAGAGATACACCAACCAGGTGATACTCTCTTTTGATAGTGATGGTGCTGGAGTGAGAGCAGCCCTAAGGGCTCTCCCTATCTTGCGGGAGAATGGCCTGCAGGGAAGGGTGCTCAGCCTGAAACCATACAAGGATCCAGATGAACTTATCAAGGCAGAAGGAGCAGAAGGATATCGTAAGCGGATTAAGGAAGCAGAACCTGGATATATGTTCCAGATGATTCAGATCTATGACAGTCATAATCAGCATGACCCACAGGAACGAGTGAATGCGATCCGTGAGATCGGAAAGTTCCTGGCGGAGATTGAAGATCCTTTAGAGAGGTCGACTTATGTAGATGCCGCCTCCAATCGTTTTATGATTAATAAGAAGGACCTTTATGACATGGTGAATCAGTTTGGCATCGGAGTGGAATATCAGAAGGCCAACGCTCGCTATAAGAAAGAGCCGAGGACTCAGGAGAAGAGGGAGAAGGAGCATCAGAAGGCGGTCAATAAGCCGCAGAAACTGCTTCTAACCTGGATTGCAGATTATCCGCAGCTGTATCCGCTTATTGCCAAATATGTCGGACCAGAAGATTTTCTGCATCCTCTCTATCATGGAGTGGCTTTGATGGTTTATGAGCAGATGGAGAAGGATGGAAAACTGAATCCAGCCATGATTATCAGTAAGTTTACGGATGTAGACCAGCAGAGTCAGGTTGCCTCCCTTTTTAATGCCAAGCTTGATTATACAGTGGAGGATGATGCCAAGGGTAAAGCTCTTACCGAGGTGATTAGGAAAGTCAAGATGGCGAGCATAGATGATCAGATGGCACATATTTCCGATGTGACAAAGTGGGGAGATCTCCTGGCAAAGCGCAAGAAGATTCAGTCCCTGAAATTGGATCTTTCGGAATGATATAGGAGGGGTAATGGAGTTATCGTCAAGACTGCAGCAGATCGCGGATGCCGTGACCATGGGGAATCGCGTGGCAGATATCGGGACAGATCATGGATATGTCCCGATTTATCTTGTCAGTCAGGGTATCTGTCCGTCTGCCATTGCAGCGGATATTAATAAAGGCCCAGTTAAGAGGGCAGAGGAACACATTAGAGAGCAGGGATTAGGAGATAGGATTGAGACTAGAATCGGTGATGGTTTGAATCCACTCTCCCCAGAGGAGACAGACACGGTTGTGATTGCAGGAATGGGTGGAGAGCTCATGTGTCATATCCTGAGCCAGGGGATCCAGTTTCTTTTGGCGGGGAAAGAATTTGTCCTGTCCCCACAGTCCGAAACTTTTAAAGTGAGACATTTCCTTCATGAGCATGGTTATCAGATTGAGAAGGAATGGTTCTTAAAGGATGAGGGTAAATATTATCTTGTCATGAGGGCAGTTCCAGGAGAGGAGCACTATAGCAGGGAGGAAGACTATCTTTACGGACACCTGCTTCTTGCGGAGAGAAATCCAGTACTTTTGGAGTATCTGGAGATTCAATTGGGCAAGGATCAGAAGATTCTGGCTCATCTCGAGAAGGGAAAGCCAGGAGGTGAGGAAGAGAACCCTCAGACCAGACATCGGAGGAAAGAACTCCATGCAGAGATAGAGCGCCTGACGGCGATATTAACAAGATGAACAGCCATTGACGGTTCATATTGTATACTTAGCAAAAAAGGGGCCGTTGCATTAATGAGTTTTTTCATTGATGTAGCGGTTCTTTTTTCTTCCATAATACCTGCGCATTTTGCGGTTTTTGCTGTGCTTTCCTGCAGTTTCCCGCACAAAAAGCGCACTAATCCAAGCCT
>JAXJRI010000105.1:0-3997 GCA_036310685.1 Lachnospiraceae bacterium
CTGAGAGATATCATGCATGATCAGTAACGAATAGTGAGAGATGGCAGTGATAGAAAGATATACTTTACAATTTTCAGGCCTTAAGTTATCATAAACCTAATGATACTCGGACCACAAAGTTTATTGGAAGGAGAGGGAATAAGATGGCATATTATCGATGGAAAAAAGCAGCAGCTATCTGTTTAAGTGCGGCAATGGCAGTTTCACTGGCAGCATGCGGCAATAGTAAGAAGGCTGACACAAATACAAAGAAGTCTAAAGCTTCAGAAGAGAAGACGACTGAGGTCGTTAAAAAGTCAAAATATGATTATGTAAAGGATGGTGTCGAGATTCCTAAGAATTTTGACAACATGATTTATCCGCTGACAGCACTGGCAACCCAGGCTTATGCGAATGATCTTCCTTACTACGCTGAGGATCAGGACTCTAGCAAATCATTCTGGTTCTCTATGGCTGTACTTACTTCAGAGATGTATGACAATGCATCAAAGAAGCTTGAGTTAAGACATACTGGCAAGTATGTATATCCAACATCTGACACTACAGATATGTTAGCAAGTTCTCTTTATGCTGACTATGGAAAGGGCGAGATTGAGTTCCCAGAGGTTGGGGATGACAATCAGTTCGCCACCTACGATGATGACAATGATCTCTATGGATTTATCCTTGGAAGTATCAACGACCTTAAGGTGGAGATTACAGACTGCAAGGAGAAGGGAAGCGATTATGACCTGACTCTTGAAGTTTATAAGGGTGACTCTGAGGATCCAGAGGGTACTTATGAGGCAGTTCTTGAGGATTCCACATATGACGGAGATGCTGATAATGTATTCGCTTATTCTGTCAAGGCCTTCGGTGATGAGGGAGAGGTAGATACAAAGGATTCCGATGAGGAGGATTCCGAATCCACAGGATCCACTACTGACTTCTCTCAGACATCAGATGAAAACTCTGACGAGGATGATACAACAGAAGAGGATGAGGATACAACCAAAGACTATAGTGACACGGAAAACGATGAGGATAGTTCTTCTTCATCGCTCTCTAACATTACCCAGAGTGATGCCAAGGGGCTCGCAGAGGACAGCTATGGATCTGACTATGATTATTCCTACAAGGGATCCGTCAAAGTAGGCGGAAAGGAATATTATGACTTCTCAGTTTCCGGTTCAGACTCTGATATCTCTGACGTACTCGTTTCCAAAGACGGTGAGGATGTTGTAGGCGGAAGCAAGAATTCTGATGGAACATGGTCACTCGACCAGTAAAGAGGATAGCTTTTAAGCATCCATACATTACTTATGCTAAGAAGAGAGACTGCCGCACGGCGGCCTCTCTTTTGAGTTTATATTAATTTATGTTCGGCAATTAGAGGAGGTCGAACAGTGCGAGGTATTTAAAGGATATATGTCTATCTATGGAATGATTACAACTGCAGCCTGCGCCCTGGAAGAAGTAGGGCGGAAGCTTGTGGAGAAGAGGACAGGGGAAAAACTGGGATTTGACTGTGATATGAGTAAGGACTGGGAAGAACTTCGCCATCATCCGGAGAATCGTAAGAGCCAGCTGATTTGTAAGGGTCAGATTGAACTTACCCACATGGAGAATCAGGGCATGGTCGGAGGAAGCCATCTGCTGCCGAGCCAGCTAGTCAATGCTTCCACAGCCTTCCTGATAGGATACTGTGCCAATTACTTACACAGGGGAAGTCAAGATAAGCCAGGAGTGACCGCTGACGGAGTGGGAACAGCACTGATTTTAGGCGGTGCCATCCATAACATGGCAGAGAGAGTGCTTCGAGCTTCCGTCTCTGATTATCTAAGATTTCCAAAGTTTCCAATAAAGGCAGTGCGGGGAATGGTATTCAATATCAGTGATCTCTGTGTGCTTTTAGGAATGGCTTTAAAATTATTTAAGAGAAAATAGGGGAAGATAATCATGAGAATGAATAGTAAAAAGCTAGTTGCCACAGCAGCCTTAGTCTTTACATTAGCTATGTTGGGCGGCTGCAGCAATCCTTCAGAAAAGTCATCAACAGAAAGCCAGATAGGTACGATTGCTCAGTATGATAAGACCGATGTTGCTATGGGAACGGTCATCAATGAGACAGTCTACACCAAGGGCAAAAATCATACTGATACTTACATTAAAAAGCTGAAGGAGCTAGAAGACGATCTGATCTCCTGGCGAATCAAGGATTCTGAGATTGGAAAGATTAACAGCAGTGCCGGAGATGAAAAAGGAGTGACGGTGTCTGATGATACCGCTTCTTATCTGAAGCAGACCCTAGATATCTCTCAGAAGAGCCATGGGGCTCTGGACCCGACAATCGGAAAGATTACCCGACTCTGGGGAATTGACAGTCCGAATGCCAAGGCCAAGATTCCAGATCAGAAGGAATTGGATAAGCTGCGAGAAGAGATTGGCTATCAGAAGGTGAAAATCGAAGGTAATCAGGTTATCCTCCCACAGGATGTCAGCTTAGATCTGGGAGCTGTAGGCAAGGGATTAGGCTGTGATGTCTTAAAGGATACCTTGGCTAAGGACAAGAATGTCAAGGGAGCTGTGATCGCAGTCGGGGGAAGTGTTCTGGTTTACGGAAGCAAGGAGAGCAAGGAGCCATGGACGGTAGCCGTTGCCGACCCGAGAGGGGAGGAGGGAAGCTACATGGGAGCAATCTCTGTGAGCGACCAGGAGAAATATATCTCCACTTCCGGGGACTATGAGAAATACTTTATCAAAGACGGAAAACGCTACCACCATATCATTGATCCATCAACAGGTTATCCTGCAGACAGTGGACTTATTTCCATCACGGTTGTCTGTGATAATGGTCTCTTAAGCGACGGACTTTCTACCGCCTGCTTTATCCTTGGAAAGGATAAGGGGGCAGAGCTCTTAAAAGAGTATGGTGCTGAGGGAGTTTTTATTGACAAGAATAAGAAGGTTTATGTGACAGATGGACTTAAGGATCAGTTCCAGATTGTCAATGACAAATATAAATTAGCAGATTAAGGAGCAGACAGCACAGGGCGAAGTGTAGGCTGTGATGGGAACCAGTGAGAAATAGTAATAAGCCATCTAATATGATGTCTTGCATAAACTGTAACTCATATGTAGAAATTTCACAGGAAAATAGCGGTTAAGATTGTCAAAAACGTGAAAATTTGCTATAATTGCAGTATAAATTATTAAAGGAGATGGGGAACGTCCCTTTAGTAAAATAAGACGTAAGGAGCGTGATCATATGCGTTATATTATTTATGGAAAGAATCTGGAAGTTACGGCAGGGTTAAAGCAGGCTGTAAACACTAAGTTTGGTAAGCTTGATAAATTCTTTAAGCCAGATACGGAAGTTCAGGTTACACTGAGTGTTCAGAAGGGAGATCAGACAGTAGAGGCAACAATCCCTATGAAAGGTACGATTCTCCGCGCTGAGCAGACCAGCACTGATATGTACGCGTCTATTGATATGGCCGTAGATAAACTTGAGCGTATGGTTCGCAAGTATAAGACGAAGATCACCAGACATGGTAAGGGGAACACAAGCTTCACAGATAACTTCTTAGACGAAGATGACTATAGCAATGAGCCAATCACAATCACAAGAAGCAAGAGGTTCGCTATTAAGCCGATGGATCCAGAAGAGGCATGTGTACAGATGGAGCTGTTAGGACATAACTTCTATGTATTCCGCAATGCCCGCACATTTGAGGTTAATGTTGTTTACAAGAGAAAAGATAGGACCTATGGATTAATCGAGCCAGAGTTCTAAGATCGTGGTTCTTACAAGGGCTGCCGCATAAAGAAGCGACAGCCCTTTTTCCTTGCCAAGTATGCAAGCGAAGTACCAGTGACACCTCAGCTTGGGTTACTGTTCATGCATGATATCTCTCAGTGTTAAATAAGCAATTTTGATAGCTGACCTTCCATCTGTGCCGTATTGTCCTGCTGCTCCTTACCTAAATTCTAAATAAGATAAGGAGCAGACACAGAC
>JAXJRI010000106.1:0-2816 GCA_036310685.1 Lachnospiraceae bacterium
GGAACCAGATCATAATTGCGATGATTCATCGAACTCTGAGGTGCTCCGCCCGGCTTACCGATACGGCTTAAGCCAAAGGTCTTAAAGGCACCACAGGCATGCCACAGCTGAACCACTTTTGTCTCAGGACGTATTCTCACCGCATGAAGCTGTGGGTAGAAATCTTCCAGAATAATCACCTTCGCCCTGGCAGCCTTGACGGCACACTCCCTGATCTCAGATTTGGACAGCTGGTCAATCCTCTTGGTGTTAATAAACTCTGTGATCGGATATATCTGTTCTTTCTGGAATTCCCTCTCAATAATTCTCAGATTGCCGTCCTCCTCCGGAAGTCTTTCTGAGAGAAAGAGGATATCCTGTACTTCTTTATTCCTTGCGACATATCGATTATACATAGAGGCAAAGTAATCTGTGTTCTTCTGTCGACTGCTATAACTGTATCCTGTGAGATCGTGGACTACAGCATTCGCCTTCCTCAAGGCTTTGTTGACATTATGGTCCTCTGACAGATAATACTTCAATGTGATAAATGGTACCGCAAGAGTGCAGAGTGCAAACAGCGGAAGATTTCTCTTACCTGCCCCACTGATTGTCCTAGAAAAGAGATCTTTCTCCACAGGGAATGGCTGGTCATCTAAGATCATCTCCTGCATTCCGCACCAGAGAGCAAATGTGATATTGACCTGATATTTCGGCGGTGCATAGAATACATAGGGAAGCTCTACATCTGCGTCTCCGCGAATCTCCCATCCTTCTTCTCCCTCCTCAACAATCACATTCATCGGAAATCGTCTCTGTGTCATCCTCTGAGAAAAGATTGCCTGCAGGCGGAAACTCTTGCCTTCCATCTCCTCCGGGACCCTGCCGCGGAAGCCAAGGCTTAAGACACTTCCATTAATATTCACTGTCACCCTATAGTTAAACTTTTTCATAATCATCCTCGTTGTAAATCATATAGTTCTCTCTTATTCTAGCATACTTTGTTGCTAAAACAATGATAACAGACAGTGTAAATCTATTGTCAGTTAGTGATAGGGAATTCGCCTAGAACAAGGCATTGATCTCGATACTTCTGAGCTTAGTTTACTTCCTATTCCCGTGTTTGTCAAAAACAGCCTTTACTGGCCCACCCTTTTTAGCAGTGGCAGGACGGGCGTCAAGGCCAGGCCTCATCGGTGTCAGGGACAGCCTTGACTCCCGCCCTTTTCCACTGCTCCTGGGTAGTCAGGCCAGTGAAGGACCAGCTGAGTCTTACAAAGACCAACACCGTACCATGATGGATACACTTTTCCTGGAAGTGATCCCAGGCATCCTTGCCTGAAGACGATCGATGTAGCTTCTGGCCTGATTATAATGTTCTGCCCGGATCTCTCTTTGAGTCATATGCGGAATGCATACCCCTTCCTCTGGAATACTTCGGAACTTTCCCAGACTTCTGCTGTATCTCACCAGATCGATGATCCTGTCGCTCCCGTAATTCTTTACATAGCACCTCAGCTTGCTCATCCTGTCAGCCCCGGTCTGGCTCCACCCCATCGGCCGGCTGCTCATCCGCGCGGAAAGTATGTGACTGACATGACCTTCCGCACTGCATCCGTAGATCTTCCTGTTATGCAGTGTCCTCATCACAGCATCCCAGCTTCCAAGCACATAGCTCCGAAGATCTCCAACCGCTTCTTTCTTCTCTGCTGCGGAATACATCATGGCTGTATATCCGTCAAATCCTTCCCTGTCTTTTGTCTGAAGGAGCCGGTACAGTTCCTTTTTTGCAATCTCATTCTCATCCAGCATCTGATTTGCTGCGGCATTGATATATTTCACAAGGTGGAACTTATCAGCGCAATAGAGGCCCTTGTGGATCCAGTTGGTCCCTGATCTGATCCAGTATGCTCCGTCTCCGCTGATAAATACGCTTTTCAGTTTATCGATGTCATAATGGTCCTCGATATACTCTTCGATATTTCTCCAGAAACGTTCAATGCCCTCACTTCCCTGATACAGACCGCCGAAATAGAATGGATTGACCAGTTTCCATCGCCCTTTTTCTGTCCCGCTCTCTTCCCGGTATTCGTAAAGATATGCCAGGCGGCTGATAAATCCTTTATTCTCTGACGGTGACCTCCATCTGCCGTGCTGCTCTGATATATGGTCCTCATCGGCTTCGATAAAGAGGTATGGAAGTTCCTTCTTAGGTCCTTCCGGTTTGTCTGTCGGTAGTTCTTCCGCAATCCGATGGATCTTGTTCATCACGGTGGTTGCAGTGATCCGGGATTTTACTGGGAGAGCCTCCGTGGCACCATGGTAGGAGGTTCTGAGGGCTTCTTTCAGGATCGCCACTTCCGCATCCTCCGTAAACCTTTCATGTTTATCGATCCCAATGATATCTTCCAGGAGATACCGATATCCGCTCCCGCTATCACGATTCTGATAGTATGTGCAGTCAAATGTTACTTCACCTGCAGAACTGATCAGGGTACGCTGGTCTCGTCGCTGAATATTGTAGTGATTTTTTCTCCACGGGAGATCTCTGATGATCTTGTCGGTTTCGCTCAGGATTCCCCCTATCAGGTCCGTCACTAGTTCATTCGCAGATGCGGTGAGCGATGATTCCAGACCGTGGAGGTCGGAGGGGTCAGAAAAAAATTTATCTTCGGCATCTAAAATGTTATTCACTAAAGTTTCGAGAAATGTTACAATGTTCATGAGAGAGTCCTTTCTTGGTACATGTTTTTTTGATCGGAATCATTATACCTCATTCGAAAGGAATTCTCTCTTTTTATTTTCTCTAACTGACTAATTCTTTACACTATGGGAAC
>JAXJRI010000107.1:0-7901 GCA_036310685.1 Lachnospiraceae bacterium
GATGATGAGTTTTGACACTGTAGTCATTATATCAGATTATAATGTTTCATTGCCAGATAAATTCCGTCACGGTTCACTGGTGTGGTGACGTATTCTGTGACCTTGAGGACCTCAGGGTCCGAATTGCCCATGGCGATGCTGTGCTTCACATGATTCAGCATTGGCAGGTCATTGGTACTATCTCCGAAAACATAGCAGTCGTCCAAAGTCAAGCCAAGTTTTTTCGTGACAATATCGATTCCGGTAGCTTTGCTGTGGCCTGCAGGAACAATCTCAGCGAAACCGTACTCGCCTATGCTTCCACGGTCGATAAAATCAAAATCTTCCTTGATAAGTTCTTTAAAGAGAGGGAGGTCGCTGTTCTCATCATAGAGGATGACAAATTTATCATAGTCAAGCTCTTGGTCGTCAAAGGTCTTGGTTGGGGAAAGTTTATCGTACGCATCCTGGATAAAGGCAATGTAGCTCACCATGTTGTCTGTGTTAGGGCTGAAGTAACAGTGATTGGTTCCCTCAAAGACTCCCTGCAGATTAGCCTGGTCGAAGTAGGAGATTACATTGCGGCGAAGGTTAGCAGGGATGATATTGCGATAAATCTCCCTACCATTAAGAAAAATCTGAGTGCCGCATCCACAGATATAGCCGTCAAAAGGCAGCTTTCGCATCAGAGTAGGCATGTATGAGTAGGTTCTGCCAGTATTTACCAGGACATAGTGCCCCTTCTCTTGCGCCATCCTAAGAGCTCTTAAAGTGCTGTCAGGCACATAGCCAGAGATTCCGCCTGCGAGAAGGGTACCGTCGATATCAAAGAATAATAACTTCTGTCTAGATTGTTCTGCCATAAATTTATATAATCCTTTCCAATAAGATGTCTTCATCACATTTTACACATTCCTACTTGTAAGCAAGCTTACGTGGGATGATGAGTTTTAACATATTAGTCATTTACATCAGACAGATATCATACCACAGTTCGAGTTACAATTCACCCAATATATCAATATAACGGTTTCTATCTATTTCTCACTGGTTCCCATCTGAGCCTACGCTCCGCCACTGTGCTGTTTGCTTTTTATTAGTAAAAATTTAAGGTAAGAAGCAACAGCACAACACGGCTCAGATGGGAAAGAGCTATTGAATAGATCCATAAAGTATCGGAAGATATCATGCGTGAATAGCAACCAGTTCGATAAACTTGTAAGAGAAAAATTAGGAAAATCTTTTAAATTCTAAGTAAAAATGATAGAATGATAGCATTAAGGTAATGATAGAAGGAGAGGTTTATGAATAAGAGAAAGAACAGCTTTCGCAGCCTGATTATGTTAATTATCCTTCTGGTCTTATTTGTTGGTGTATCAATGCTGACGGGGTACATTGAGCATAAGAGAGAGATTAAGGAAGGCATCAAGAAGGGCCAGGTTGAGATTGTAAGAGTTGTAGAGTTGTAGATAGGATGGCAGGACCAAAGGGAGTCGCAAGGCGACGGAACAATCCATAGTCATTTTCGACACACACATCATAAGATTGAATTAGCACAGAAAGGAAGACAAATATTATGGCAGAGAAGAATCCGATTGTAACAATTACTATGCAGAACGGGGATGTAATGAAAGCAGAGTTATATCCAGACGTAGCACCCAACACAGTTAACAACTTTATCTCATTAGTTAAGAAAGGTTTCTATGATGGTTTAACTTTCCATCGTATCATCAAAGGATTTATGATTCAGGGCGGAGATCCAATCGGCAACGGTACTGGAGGCCCAGGTTACACCATCAAGGGCGAGTTCTCCCACAATGGATTTGAGAACAACTTAAAGCATACAGCTGGAGTTCTCTCCATGGCTCGTACTATGATGCCGGATTCTGCTGGATCCCAGTTCTTTATTATGCATAAAGATGCTCCACACTTAGACGGAGAGTATGCTGCATTCGGTAAGGTCATCGAAGGTATGGATATCGTGGATAAGATTGCCTGCACACAGACCTTCATGGATCAGCCGGCTGACCGTCAGGAGATGAAGACAGTTACTGTCGAGACTTTCGGAGTTGATTATCCAGAGCCTGAGAAAGCAGGAAGACGCTAGTCATAAGCAATAATTTATCACGAGATAAGAATCCCTAGATATTGTAGTCTGGGGATTTTTTTTGCATAAATATGTGTGTACATGACTGAATTGATGATTGCATTATTACAAATGAGAAGAAAAGTGAGGAGCATAAGCAGAAATTAGTCATGTACAAATATTTGTCCAATTAGTAAAAGTACACAAAATGAGATTTAGAAGCATAAATTAAAAAAAGATTAATGTAATAAATAAGGACGAAATTCACGATTTTATGCGGTTTTTTCCCTATGTCAGGAAAGAATCTCGTAAGAAATTTGACATTTTACCACAAAAAGTGCCAAATGTAATAACACAATTCAGATGAATGATGCTATAGTATGGTCAAGCACTAGTGTAGATATTTTTTAATTGAATAGGAGGAATTATACATGGCTGCTTATATCGGCGAGTTTGTTGGAACAATCTTACTTGTATTACTCGGAGACGGTGTATGTGCTAACGTAAATCTGAACGGTTCTGGATTTAAAGGATCTAGCACATTACTTATAGCCTTAGGCTGGGGTGCTGCTGTTATGCTTCCAGCTATGTGCTTTGGTAACGTTTGTGCCGCTTCTTATAACCCTGCATTAACTATTGCTCTTTGTGCTGATGGTTCTCTTCCATGGAGCCAGTGCGCAGGATACATCATTGCTGAGATGCTTGGTGGATTCATTGGAGCATGGTGTGTATTTATCACATTTAAGCCTCAGTTCGATGCTTCTGAAGGTGGAGCATTAGCTAGAGGAGTATTCTGTACAGGCCCTGGTATCCGTAACATCCCTTACAACATGTTCCAGGAGGCTGTAGCAACATTTTGGTTAGTATTCTCTATCAAGGGAATCGGATCTCTTACAACATTAGGCAACAAGGGTGCTGTTCTTGATCCAGGAATGGGCAAATTTATCGTCTTCCTGATCATCATGTCTTGTGGTACATCCTTCGGTGGACTCACAGGATACGCTATGAACCCAGCCCGTGATACTGCTCCACGTATCGCTTATGCTACAATGCCTATCAAGGACAAAGATCCTGATTGGGGATATGCATTAGTACCTATCGTTGGACCTATCATTGGTGCTCTTTGCGCAGTAGCTCTTTACGCTGCACTTCCAATTCACTAATCACTGATTAGTAAGTTGTAGGACTAATAAGAATTTTAAATCGGAGTCGTTCGAAAGATCGACTCCGATTTTTTTTGCATACAAAATGAACCGTCAATGACTGCTCATTTTGTTCATTAATTGACTTTTAAATATCCTCCGGACCTTGCCTTTCCTGCGAAGTAGTAGTGGTCGGGAGTTTCTGTGCAGGAAAACATAATGTCTAGATAGTCATCAAGATCTGCCAGATAGACTCTGCGATCGCCAACAGAGTCGCTGACAATAATCCTGCCCTTGGCTGTAGCCCCTAAGAAAGCTACGGTGTGGTAAGCTTTGATTTCCACAATGACTGGGTTGCCGGACCGTAAGTGATCGAGTATATCTTCTTTGGCTGCATCTCGTTTAAAAGAAGTGACATAGATGCTTTTGACCCCGCATTCTTTGAGGATCTGATCGCATCCATAGAGGGAGAGTGGCATCTGCTTCCTTAAAGGATAATCCTGGTGATGATGATACCAGGCATCTTTGGCGACATCCTTTTCCACTCCGTTTATAATCTGATCAGGCGTTACCTCTTTGTAATCCGAGTTATAAGCGCCAAGTACTGTTGCGAGAGCGCAGGTTGCACATCCATGCCAGGCAATGTAGTCATTGTAAGACTCATAATTCATAGCTCCCTGTGCAAAGTTAAGATAGGTACGTCTGCTAATCTGATTGGAATCAATCCCGGTGGCCATAGAGAATTTCCATCTTGGACCACCGCCAAAGTCTGAAAATACATTGACAGGGACCTTAATGGAACGGTTACCACTTGTGACGGTGATTATGGCAGTCCCATCTTTTTTTGCAAGAAGCTTACCGGAAGTAGAGACAGAGACAGTCTCTGAATCACTGCTTTCCCATTCCAGTTTAGGATGGTTCGTGGATTGAGGCTGATCGAAGCTCAACTTCAGCTGGTAAGTATCCCCCGCCGCCATGTTGAGTAATCTGTCTCTTATGTGGAAATCTCCCTGAACTAGTCCTGCTTCGGTGGACAATTCTGTTGCTGTTTCCGATTTAGAAGCTGTCCTAGAAGCAGGGGGGACTGTCACTTTGCAGGAAGTCAAGGTAAGGATCATAAGACTTCCAGTCAAAGTATAAGCAAGAAATCTACTCTTTGGGTGCATCATATCCTCCTGAGTACAAAAGAACCCACTGCCTAATGGTAGTGGGTATCGTGTTTAACGTGTAGCGGATAATCTCATAACAGTCTTAGTCTTCCTCAGAGTGGACCATGACAACCTTAAGGCCTTTGTCCTTTATAATACCGAGTGCCTTGTCATTAATCTCATCATCTGTGATGATGGTGTCAACCTCATCGAATGTTGTCTGAACAACAACGCCGTGTTTGTTGAACTTACTGGAATCTGTAAGGATGATCATGCTGTTTGCAGAATCGGACATATACTGCATGGTCTCAACTCGTAAGAGATCATCACAGGTGAATCCCTGATCAGGGATGAATCCATCCGTTCCCACAAAGAATTTATCAACATAGAATTCGCGAGCACATTTCCTTACAAGAGGGCCAACCATGCCCTGATATTCTTTCTGATATTCTCCACCGAGAAGGATAACCTTGCGGATTGGAAGATCTCGGATTCGAATTGCAATGTATGCTGAGTTTGTAATGATAGTTACATTCTTGTGCTCTCTGGCAAGCTCCTCTGCGAAAAGAGCACAGGTAGAGCCAGACTCTAACATGACAGTCTCCCCATCGGAAACCATCTCGCAGGCTTTCTTTGCAATTGCCATCTTTGTCTCATAATTTATCGTAAGTCTGGTGTTAATATCGCTGGAATTCTTCATCAGAGCATAACCATGTTCTCTGGTGAGCAGTCCCTCCTCCTCAAGCTGGTCTAAATCTTTTCTGATTGTAACTTGAGAAACCGATAAAAGCTCGGCGAGACGACTGACTTGAATCTTGTGATACTGGTTGACCAGCTTTACGAGTTTGGCCTGACGTTCTGTCATTTGAAACACCTCTTTCTTTCTTTTAAAAGTATATCATATCTTATTGCTCTGGGAAAGATACAATTTTGCTTTCGTTTCCGATTTTTTATGTAGGACGATTTTAATCTTCAGGTGATTATTGCGGGTAGGTCTCAAAAAGATTATAATGATAACTATTCGGCAGAATATCAATATTTCCACGGAAGACGGCCTGTATTTGCTAATTTAAGGAGGAGATATCTGTCGAGTTGTGATGGGGTTTTAATCTGATATATCCTATTTAGAAAGAGAGATGAGTGAGTAAGATGAGTCAGGCTAAAACTGGTGCTACAAAGCACAATATGAGGAGCAAAAGGATGGACAGGAGAAGACAGCGCTACAGCCGTGTCATTTTCCGAATCGTGACTTACTTGATTGTGGTCGCCTTAGTTGGTGTGGTCATCTTCTCAATCTATCGGAGATCTCATCCGCGGGTTGAGAACAATCAGGAGACGTTCTTAAGCCTCACAAAAACTGATGACAATGGGATCCTAGATCCCTCCATCCCAGATTCAAAGGATGGATTAAAGTAATAGGAACTACAACTACATATGAAAGGAGGAACGATGGCTTTTACACATCTGCACGTCCATACAGAGTACAGTCTGCTCGATGGTTCCAGCAAGATCAGTGAACTTCTTCCTAGAGCGAAGGAACTTGGAATGGATAGTCTTGCAATCACCGACCACGGTGTCATGTATGGAGTGATTGAATTCTATAAGAAAGCAAAAGAAGTCGGGATTAAGCCGATTCTAGGATGTGAGATCTATGTGGCTCCTGGATCAAGATTTGACAGGGAAGGCAAGGGCGATGAGAAACGATATCATCATCTGGTTCTTCTCGCGGAGAACAATCAGGGTTATAAAAACCTGATGAAAATTGTTACCCGGGGATTTACGGAAGGCTATTATTATAAGCCTCGTGTCGATTACCAAGTCCTTGAGGAATACCACGAGGGGATCATCGCCTTATCAGCATGCCTTGCCGGAGTGATTCCGAGCAAGATTATGCAGGATGATTATGAAGGTGCCAAAGCGGAAGCCCAGAAGCTATTAGATATTTTTGGGGAAGACCATTTTTATCTGGAGCTCCAGGATCATGGAATCCGGGCTCAGACGATTGTCAATACCAACCTCTTAAAGATGTCCAAGGAACTCAACATCCCGCTTGTTGCAACCAATGACGTCCACTATATTAATGCGTATGATGCGGAAGCACATGACATCCTGCTCTGTATTCAGACAGGCAAACGTGTGCAGGACGAGGACCGTATGAGATATGAAGGAGGTCAGTATTATCTAAAGAGCGAGGAAGAGATGAGATCACTCTTTCCTTATGCTCAGGAAGCTCTGGATAATACCCACAAGATCGCTGAGAGGTGTAATGTGGAGATCGTGTTCGGTGAGCAGAAGGTGCCGAAGTTCGACGTTCCGGAAGGATATGATGCGACAACCTACTTAAGACATCTGTGTGAAGAAGGACTGATCTTTAGGTATGGAAAAGAACCAGAGAAGAAACTCGTGGACAGGATGAACTACGAACTCAGTGTCATAGAGAACATGGGATACGTTGATTATTTCCTGATCGTGTGGGATTTCACCCACTTCGCCAGAAGTCAGGGAATTCCAGTTGGTCCTGGACGAGGATCCGCCGCCGGAAGTATTGTCGCTTATATCCTGGGAATCACCGACATCGATCCCATCCGATTCGATCTGATCTTCGAGCGATTCCTGAACCCAGAACGAGTATCCATGCCTGATATCGATATCGACTTCGGATACGAGAGACGGCAGGAGGTTATCGATTACGTTTACCAAAAATACGGCAAAGACCGAGTCGTACAGATTGTCACATTTGGTACTATGGCGGCCAGAATGGTTATCCGAGATGTTGGACGAGTATTAGATATTCCTTATAACCAGGTCGACCATGTCGCCAAACTGATTCCGATGGAATTGGGAATCACAATCGATAAAGCTCTTTCCGGTGTCCCGGAACTCAAACAGATCTACGACACCGATACAGAGATGAAGTACCTGATTGATATGTCAAGACGCCTGGAGGGACTTCCAAGACACACATCAATTCATGCAGCAGGAGTCGTAATCGGCTCCCAGCCACTGGACGAATTCGTGCCTCTCTCCAGAGGAGCCGACAATATCATCACCACCCAATTCACCATGACAACCATCGAGGAATTGGGACTTTTGAAAATGGATTTCCTGGGTTTGAGGACACTAACTGTTATCCAGGATTCTGAGAAGATGATCCGCAAGAAGCTGGGTGGCAACTTTGATATTGATAAGATTGATTACGATGATCCGGAAGTGTATGAGATGATTGGCAGCGGACACACGGAGGGTGTGTTCCAGCTGGAGAGTGCCGGAATGAAGAACTTCATGAAGGAACTCAAGCCTTCCAATATCGATGATATCATCGCTGGTATCGCCTTATACAGGCCGGGTCCTATGGATTTTATTCCGAAATACATACAGGGTAAGAAAAATAAGGAATCTATCAAGTACAGTACACCGCAGTTGGAGAAGATTTTATCGACAACATACGGGTGTATTGTCTATCAGGAGCAGGTTATGCAGATCGTTATGGAGCTTGCTGGCTATACTTTGGGCCGTAGTGACCTTGTGCGTCGTGCCATGTCGAAA
>JAXJRI010000108.1:0-3384 GCA_036310685.1 Lachnospiraceae bacterium
CAGACACAGACAGGGCGGAGCGTAGGCTCAGATGGAAGTCAGTGAAAAATAGTTTGAAATGCATGAATTGTAACCAGCTTGCTGTGTGAAAGAATATTTAAAGATTTGTCTGCTTGAAATGGATACTCAACGATGTTACAATAGCATCTGTATGTGCAAAATGGGTAGAAGTCTGCCCATATTTTAATCCAATGGGAGGTCATATATGGGTTTAGCTGATTTGTTATTTGGCGATAAGAGTGCCAGAGAGATAAAGAGAATATCAAAAACCGTAGATGCCGTCATGGCTCTCGATGAGGATATGCAGAAACTTTCAGACGAAGAGCTGAAAGCGAAAACCACAGAGTTTAAGGAGAGACTGGCGAACGGGGAGACATTAGATGACATTCTGGTCGAGGCATTCGCAGTTGTCAGAGAGGCAGCGGACAGAACACTTCATATGAAGCATTATAGAGTTCAGGTTATGGGTGGTATCATCCTGCACCAAGGACGTATTGCTGAGATGAAGACTGGTGAAGGTAAAACATTAGTATCCACTCTTCCAGCTTATCTGAACGCACTGGAGGGCAAGGGAGTTCATATTGTAACCGTCAACGATTACCTTGCAAAACGAGATGCTGAGTGGATGGGACAGATTCATAGATTTTTAGGATTGAGCGTTGGCGTGATTTTAAACAGCTACAATAATGATCAGCGCCGCGAAGCTTACAACTGTGATATCACCTATATTACAAACAATGAGCTGGGATTCGATTATCTTCGTGACAACATGGTTATCTATAAAAAAGACCTGGTACAGAGAGGTCTTCATTATGCCATCGTCGATGAGGTCGATTCTGTATTAATTGATGAGGCGAGAACTCCTCTGATCATTTCCGGTCAGAGTGGTAAGTCCACTGACTTATATCGTGCCTGCGATGTCCTTGCCAGACAGATGCAGCGAGGAAGTTCCGACGGTGAGCTCTCCAAGATTGATGCAATCATGGGAGTGGACATCGAGGAGGATGGAGACTTCCTGGTTAATGAGAAAGAGAAACAGATTATGCTGACAGCAGAGGGTGTCAAGAAGGTTGAGCAGTTCTTCCACATCAAGAACCTTGCGGATCCAGAGAACCTTGAGATTCAGCATAACATCATCTTAGCTCTTCGTGCCCACAACCTCATGTTCAGAGACCAGGATTATGTGGTTAAGGACAATGAAGTACTGATTGTCGATGAGTTCACAGGACGTATCATGCCAGGTAGAAGATACTCTGACGGACTTCATCAGGCGATTGAAGCTAAGGAGCATGTGAAGATTAAGAGAGAGTCCAAGACTCTTGCTACAATCACATTCCAGAACTTCTTCAATAAGTATGATAAGAAAGCAGGTATGACTGGTACTGCTATGACAGAGGATAAGGAGTTCATGGATATCTATGGCATGGACGTTGTAGAGATTCCTACGAATATGCCAGTTATTCGTGTGGATCATGACGATGCCATCTACATGACTAAGAAAGAGAAGATGAATGCCGTTATCAATGAGATCATCGCGTCTCATGAGGAGGGACAGCCAGTCCTTGTCGGTACCATCAACATTGATACATCTGAGGAACTCTCCAAGATGCTTTCTAAGAGAGGAATTCAGCACAACGTATTGAATGCGAAGTATCATGAGCTTGAGGCTGAGATTATCTCCCATGCCGGTGAGAAGGGTGCTGTTACGATCGCTACTAACATGGCTGGTCGTGGTACCGATATCAAGCTTGGGGAAGGTGTGACAGAACTCGGCGGACTGAAGATTATCGGTACCGAAAGACACGAGAGCAGACGTATTGATAATCAGCTCCGTGGTCGTTCTGGACGACAGGGAGACCCAGGAGAATCTAAGTTCTACCTCTCTCTGGAAGATGATCTGATGAGATTGTTCGGTAGTGAGCGTATGATGAACATTTACAAGACCCTCGGAATTGAGGAAGGTGAGGAGATTCATCATAAGACCATCACTAAGACCATCGAGAGAGCTCAGAAGAAGATTGAGAATAATAACTATGGTATTCGTAAGAGCCTGTTAGATTATGACCAGGTTAACAACGATCAGCGTGAGGTTATCTATGCTGAGAGACGTCGTGTTCTTGATGGAGAGAGCATGCGTGACGTTATCTATAAGATGATCAAAGATGTTGTTGCCGATGATGTCAACATGATTGGAGGAGAAGCTCCTCTGTCTGAATGGAACATGATCGAGCTCAACGAATCCTTAAGACGTAAGATCCCTTTAAAGCCAATCATTCTTACAGAGGAAGAGAAGGCAGCAGATGATAAGGAAGCTGTCATCGAAAGACTCCAGGATGAGGCTATGGAGATCTATCATCAGAAAGAGCATGACTTTGAGGAGTTTGCTAAGGAGAACGATGTCGTCTTACAGAGTGTAGACGATGGCGATCTTAATGAGGAGCAGGAAGCACAGCTTGCGGAGAACATCCGTGAGGTAGAGCGTGTTATCCTTCTTCGTGTTATCGACAGTAAGTGGATGAACCAGATTGATGATATGGACCAGCTCCGCCAGACGGTTGGACTGCAGTCATATGCTCAGAAGGACCCTGTTGTTCAGTATAAATTCATCGGTTATCAGATGTTTGAAGAGATGATTAAGAACATTAGACATGATACCGTGGGAGCCCTGATGCATGTTCAGATTGAGCAGAAGGTTGAGCGAGAGCAGGTTGCGAAACCATTAGCTACCAACAAAGATGACACAGCAGGTCAGGAGCCGGTTCGCCGTAAGGAGAAGAAGATCGGAAGGAATGATCCTTGTCCATGCGGAAGCGGTAAGAAGTATAAGAACTGTCACGGACGGTTTGCTTCCTAAATATGTAAAAATTATAAAGCCCGTCTGCTAATCCAGACGGGCTTTCTAGCTAAAGCAGGAGAGATAAAGGTGTTAATTGAACTAGAACAGTACAAATATGACATGAGTCAGTATGAGAAACCTTTGGATGAGATCAAGGTATCCTTAAAGGTGGACGAGAAAAGTGAAGAACTCAAGACATTAGAGCAAGAGATGGGAGCTCCGGATTTCTGGAATGACAACGATAAGGCACAGAAAGTTGTCAAGAGGGTCAACAAGTTGAAGAGCGTCGTCGCTTCCTATCAAGGGTTAAAGACAGATTATGAAGATATCCTCACGATGATGGACATGGCAGACGAAGAAGACGATGCCAGCATGGTTCCAGATATTGAGGAGATGATTTCTGATTTTAATAAGAGATTTGAAGAGATTCGTAATAAGACATTTCTTTCTGGAGAGTACGACAGCGAGAGCGCTATCGTGACTTTACATGCAGGAGCTGGTGGAACGGAGTCCTGCGATTGGTGCAGCATGCTTTATCGTATGTATAC
>JAXJRI010000109.1:0-11399 GCA_036310685.1 Lachnospiraceae bacterium
CATTTTCATTTTTGCTTGACAGAACTTTTCTTACTGCTCTCATCCTGCGTACTTTTCTCACTGTTCTCATCCTGCACAGAAGCTTTTTTTCTGCGCTTCTGCTCTGCTCTCAGCCTCTTAAAAAATGCTGACAGCATGGTGGAGCATTCCTCATTAAGCACGCCATAAGTGATATCGACCTGATGATTGAACTCCTTAATATCTAAAAGATTCAAAACAGACCCGGCACATCCTGCCTTCTTATTCATACTTCCGAGAACGACCCTTGGAATTCTTGCCTGGACAATAGCTCCGGCACACATCTGACATGGCTCTAAAGTGATATACATTGTGCAGTCCTCCAGTCGCCAATCGCCTGTCTTCTTACATGCTTTTCTGATTGCCAAAAGCTCCGCATGTGCCAGCACGGTCTTCATCTTATTGCGCTTATTATATCCGCGGGCAATAATCTTTCCATCCTGGACGATGACACAGCCGATGGGAACGTCTCCGATTGCCTCTGCTTTTTTCGCCTGTCGGAGGGCTTCCTTCATAAATTTCTCATCTTCACTGTATCGCCTCATCACTGTCTCCTTTTCTCCAGAAGGAGGTCTGACAGCTTAGCGAACTGAACTAAGTCAAGCTTCTCTCCACGAATTGTAGCAGAAAGTCCCATCTTCTCTAAGGCTTCCACGATATCCTCTTTCGGAAGTCTTAAATCTTCTGCATTGTGAAGTCCATTCTGTAATGTCTTCCTTCTCTGGTTGAAGGAAGCTCGAATAATCTGGAACATAAATTTAGAATCCTTAACCTCAACCGGACGGGACTCATGACGGGTAAGACGAATGACCGCGGATCCGACCTTTGGGCGAGGCATAAAGCAATTCGGAGGAACAAAGGCAGCGATATATGGCTCTGCATAGTACTGAACTGCCAGAGATAAGGCACCGTAATCCTTACTTCCCGGTCCTACCTGCATCCTCTGTGCCACTTCCTTCTGAACCATGACAGTGATAGAATCTAGTGGCACATCACTCTCAAACAGCCCCATGATAATCGGAGTGGTAATGTAATATGGGAGATTAGCTACTACCTTAATCGGCTTTCCTTCATTTTTTTCTTCTGCAAGCTTACGGATATCAACCTTAAGGATATCTTCATTGATCACTTCCACATTGTCATAATCAGATAAGGTATCCGCAAGAATTGGAAGAAGATTCTTATCCACTTCCACTGCTGTGACAAAGTGGGCATGCTCAGCTAAGTACTGTGTCATCGTTCCGATTCCCGGTCCAATCTCCACCACATAGTCGTCCGGCCCAATCTCTGCCGCCGAAATAATCTTATCTAAGACATGCGGATCGATCAGAAAATTCTGTCCAAACTTCTTCTGAAAATGAAAATCATATTTCTGCAGGACTTTTATCGTCTCCTGCGGATTCACCAATTTTGCCATGCGCTCTCCTATCTCTACTTTGTGCTGGAATTATCTAACCTGTATACTCTGCAGGCATTCTCCCAGGTAACTCTTTCAACCTCTTCCTCACTGATCCCTTTCAGTTCCGCTATCTTACGAATCACATAGCGGATGTAGGAAGATTGATTTCTTCTCCCACGATATGGCTCCGGTGCCATATATGGACAATCTGTCTCTGTCACAAGATGAGAAAGTGGGATATCTTCCACAACACGCTTAAGCGTCTTCGAATTCTTAAATGTGACAACTCCGCCGATTCCCAGATAATATCCAAGTTTGACATACTCTCTGGCTACTTCCACAGACCCGGAAAAACAATGGATGATTCCACCCGTCGTACCTGCATGATATTGCTTCATGATATCGAAGGTATCCTTTGTGGCATCACGGCTGTGTATATTGACGGGAAGATCAAGTTCCTTAGCAAGTTCCAGCTGCCTGATAAACCATTTCTGCTGAATCTCTTCGGGCTCAATCATCCAATGGTAATCAAGACCAATCTCTCCGATAGCGACAATCTTCTCTTCCTGTGCATAGTCTCTTAACAACTCTAAGCCAATCTTCTCCTGGACGTCATCTTTCTTCTCCAACTGAGCCTCTTCCTCCAGGGCTCCTACCTCGTCCGGATGAAATCCCACGGTACCATAGAGGAAATCCTCCTTCTTAGTCAGTTTTAAGGTATCCTCGATATCCTTCCAATTGGTAGACACCGTCACTGCTCTCCCGACTCCTTCTTTACGAATCTCCTCCAATACCTGAGGAAGATCCTTTGCATATTTCTCACTGGTATAGTGGCAATGTGTATCAAAAATCATGTGATCATCCCTTTTTACCAACAAAATGAACAGCTACTGTCGGTTCATCTTGCATGCTAAGACAAACAAGCTGAAGTGCCACTGACACTTCACTTGCATGCCTGGCAAAAAAGACCACCATAGAATGTCTCTATGGTGATCCTTCCTGTCCTAGTCTGTCAGTTTCCACTGAAAATTTAGCAATTAGCAGATTTCTGCTCCTGCTGGCATCTTCTTCTCTGGTGTCATCAGGGCCAGGTTGCCATCTGCATCCTCAGCACAGAGAATCATACCTTCGGATAATACTCCGGCAAGTTTTGCAGGCTTTAAGTTCACGAGAACCATAACCTTCTTACCAACCATCTCTTCTGGAGTATAGTGCTTACGAATTCCAGATACGATCTGTTTCACCTGAGATCCGATCTTTACTTTAGAGCAGAGAAGCTTTTTAGATTTCTTCACTGCCTCACATGCGATGATCTCTCCTACCTGGAACTGCATCTTATCAAAATCATCGATAGAAATCTCTGCCTTAGGCTCGATATCAATAACATCCTCGTCAACGTCAAGCTCATTACCATTAGCGGCTGCCTGAGTAGCTGCCACCTTCTCCTGCATTGCCTCAACTTCTTTCATAACTTCCTTGATGTCAAGTCTCTTGAAGAGGATCTCTGGCTTATCCGTTACCTTATCGCCTGACTTGTAGAGTCCGAATATCTCAAGTTCATCCATGGTACGCTCTTTTGAGTTCAGCTGTTTGAAGATTCTCTCAGCAGTCTCAGGCATAAAAGGAGCTAAGAGGGAAGCACCGATTGTGATGCTCTCTACCAGGTTATAAAGTACGGTAGAAAGACGAGCCTTCTGTGCTGGATCCTTTGCGAGAACCCAAGGCATCGTCTCATCGATATATTTATTGCAGCGCTTGAAGAGATTGAATACCTCTGTGATAGCATCTGCTACACGAAGTTTCTCCATCTTCTGAATTACATTGCGCTTAGTATCTAAAGCGACTGCCATCAGATCTTTATCAAAACTGTCTGTGACACCGCCGTTGGCAACGACTCCTCCAAAGTACTTGTTAGACATGGAGATAGTACGATTAACCAGGTTACCCAGTGTGTTAGCAAGGTCAGAATTCATACGCTCTACTAAGAGCTCCCATGTGATGACTCCATCATTCTCGAATGGCATCTCATGAAGTACGAAGTAACGTACCGCATCCACACCGAACATATCTACCAGATCATCGGCATAGATAACATTACCTTTTGACTTACTCATCTTGCCGTCACCCTGCAGCAGCCATGGATGTCCAAATACCTGCTTTGGAAGTGGAAGATCTAAAGCCATCAGGAAGATTGGCCAATAGATGGTATGGAATCTGATGATATCTTTTCCGATCAGGTGTAAGTCTGCTGGCCAGTATTTCTCAAACATTGGATCGCTGTTACCATCCATGTCATAACCAAGGCCGGTGATATAGTTTGTCAGAGCATCAAGCCATACATATACGACATGCTTTGGATCAAAATCTACTGGAATTCCCCAGGAGAAAGAAGTTCTGGATACACACAGATCCTGAAGTCCTGGAAGGAGGAAGTTATTCATCATCTCTTTCTTTCTGGACTCTGGCTGGATAAACTCTGGATGATCCTCTATATACTTAATCAGACGGTCAGCATACTTGCTCATTTTGAAGAAATAAGCCTCCTCAGATGCTTTCTGAACAGGGCGTCCGCAGTCTGGACATTTGCCATCTACAATCTGAGATTCTGTCCAGAAGGACTCACATGGTGTACAGTACCATCCCTCATAAGATCCCTTATAGATATCTCCCTGATCATATAACTTCTTAAAAATCTTCTGAACCTGCTTCTCATGATCGGTATCAGTTGTTCTGATGAATTTATCATAGGAAGTATTCATGAGATCCCAGATTCTCTTAATCTCTCCAGCAGTTTTATCAACGAACTCCTTCGGAGTAATTCCAGCTTCCTCAGCCTTCAACTCGATCTTCTGACCATGTTCGTCTGTACCAGTCTGGAAACGGACATCATATCCTTCTTTTCTCTTAAATCTTGCGATAGCATCGGCAAGTACGATCTCATAAGTATTTCCAATATGAGGCTTACCAGATGTGTAAGCAATCGCAGTTGTTATATAATATGGCTTTTTACTCATATTCTCTATTCCTCCCTGTATATTATCAATTATTATTGTATATTTTTCATAGATTGTCTAGTTTAATTTCATACAACGATACTATTATAGGATAAATCGATACAATCGTCCATATCCACTTTTTCTCTTTCCGAGAAAGGATGGAAAAGGGTCCGATGCATCGTACTAAGCGATGCATTAGACCCTATGTCTTACTTTAACTATTTTAAATGAACCCAAACGGCCGGCTTGATCTTGAAAGCACTGCCTGTCACCTCATAGCCAAAAGGCATCAGAGTGCGATTCTTATCGGTATAGACAAACTGGGAAGAATTTGGATTCGTACCTGGGGTACGGAGCCACCAGCAGTTCTGAGTTGGATGAATGTACTCATGATACTGCTTAAACTCTTTCTGACTGAGCAGAAATACCTTATCTTCTGTGATTGTCATGTCCTTGCCCGCATAAGACTTCTTGGTAGCTAACTTTGAATCAACCACCATATCCTTTTCTAAGTCGACAAAGTTCTCTTTCAGAAATGTGCCATTCAGCCATGCTCTTGCATAAGAATTCTCCCAAGTTGTATCCTTGGAACCCTTCTTAGCAAATGGAATATCACTGATCGATTCATCCTTTAACAGCAGTGCTCGAGAGGAATCTTTACTCAAAAGGCGCCAGGTCATTCCAGCAAAATCTACCTGCTCACCAAGCTGGGTATTTTCAACCATCTTCTTCTCTACCTGAACAAGACGATCACCACTGTCCTTGTAATTCTCCTTGGCAACAGCCTGGAAGTCCTTGGCTGCATTAGCATAATCTTTTTGCTTAGCCTCTTTCACAGCCGCCTTGTAGCGGTTAATCAGGTAACTCTTGTGAGCATTCTCGCTATGGTCATGATTATAAACATACTGCTTGCATTCCCATGCATAAGAATAATTACCAATCAGCTGATTAATATCACCTAAAACACTCTTAAAGGCCACCGTTCTGGTAAATGCAAGGAATGCAAGAAGTACCAGGATAACCAGAATTGATGTGATTAAGCTGTGTCTCTTCTGCTTAGCCGCAAGCTCGTTAGCTTTATCCTCACAGTAGGCTGCCTGCTGCTCAGAGTCATCATACTTAACCGCCTTGTCATAAATCTCCTTCGATTCGACATATTTCTCTGGAAGAGACTTCCCGTCAGTATATTTATGAATACGCTCAAACACGATTTGAGCAGAATAGAAATCACTCGGTGTTTTCGCATGATCTCGAATCTGGCATGCCTGCTCATAAAGCGCTACCTTGCCCTCAGCACGCGCTGTATACTTACAGAATCGATACTTCTTTATTAAAGGAGCGACACTCTTATCATACGGCTTTACCTTCTTCAAATAAAAAACTGCCTTATGATAGTACTTTACCTGATCCTCGAACTTCTTCATATGCTCTGCGATATTCACATAGCGCATCGCAGTCTCATAATCCTGCTGAATCTGCTCCTCCTTGGAGCTTGCTTCTTCTAGGTCCTGCGAGAGATCAATATCTATCTTTTCATCATTTCTCATGGATGTTAATCCTCTCTATCATTGTATTTATAGACTCATCTTGATATATTAGATCAACTAACATATTAGACTACACTATCATAATTTTACACTCACAGCAAGCTTTTTTCAATCCTTGGTCAATCTCGAGCTTCTCACACGAAAAAAACCGTTCTCAGATCATAAGAAGCGAGAACGGCCTATCATTATAATGCTAAATTATTAGATTCTTGCGACTCCGCTCTTTCTTGCGGCTTCTGCTACTGCCGCTGCCACGGCTTTGCCGACTCTTGGGTCGAATGCCTTTGGAATAATATTCTCTGCACTCAGCTCATCTTCTGAAATGAGTCCTGCCAGTGCTTTGGCTGCTGCCATCTTCATCTCTTCATTAATATCCTTGGCACGAACATCGAAAGCTCCACGGAAGATTCCTGGGAATGCCAGTACATTATTGATCTGATTAGGGAAGTCACTTCTTCCAGTAGAAACCACTGCCGCTCCGGCTTCCTTCGCCTCATCTGGGAAGATCTCCGGTGTCGGATTGGCACAGGCAAAGATGATGGCATCTTTATTCATCGTTCTTACCATCTCTTTGGTGAGAAGTCCTGGCGCAGACACACCGATAAAGACATCGGCTCCCTTAATGACGTCAGCAAGACTTCCTGCTTTCTTCTCAGAATTGGTAGTCTTAGCCATCTCTTCCTTTATCCAGTTCAGATTGTCCCTTCCCTCATAGATTGCTCCGTGACGGTCAGTCATTGTGATATTGACAAATCCTGCCGACTGCAGAAGTTTTACGATCGCGATGGCCGCTGCTCCAGCTCCTGAAGTAACAACCTTTACTTCTTCCTTCTTCTTTCCAACTACCTTCAATGCATTGGTAAGTCCCGCAAGCGTAATCACAGCGGTACCATGCTGATCATCATGGAAGATTGGAATGTCACAGACTTCTTTTAATCTGCGCTCAATCTCAAAACAGCGAGGTGCAGCAATATCCTCCAAATTAACTCCCCCGAAAGATTTCGAGATCATTTGGACCGTGTTGACGATCGTATCAACATCCTTACTGTCAACGCAGAGAGGAAGTGCGTCTACTCCTCCAAACTCCTTAAATAAGACACATTTTCCTTCCATAACTGGCATGGCAGCGTCCGGTCCGATATCACCTAATCCCAGTACTGCAGTACCGTCTGTGATTACCGCACAGGTATTCCATCTTCTAGTCAGTTCATAACTCTTCTCCGGATCTTTCTGAATCTCAAGACATGGTTGCGCAACTCCTGGCGTGTAGGCGAGAGACAGATCATCCTTGGTCTTTACTGGAACGCGGGAAACCACCTCAATCTTACCTTTCCACTGCTCATGAAGTTTCAAAGATTCTTTTGCATAATCCATAGTTTTTCTCCTTATTCATCTTTATAATGTCATGATGTGGGTGTCAAAAGTGACTACGGATTGTTCCGTCGCTTTGCGACTCCGTAGGTCCTGCCCTTATCTTAATTATACATCAAAATAGCGGAATTTCCGCCAGGGATTATCCTGAAACGAAAATTCCGCCACAAAATTCTTTTCTAGACTGGCAAGACTCCTCCTGCCTGTCAAACCTTCTATTAATACGATATGGATAGATTTAGAATAATCCTGTAATCTTTCCGTTATCGTCAACATCAATGCCGAATGCAGCTGGCTTCTTTGGAAGTCCAGGCATTGTCATGATTGCTCCGGTTAAGACAACGACGAAACCTGCACCAGCGCTGACATATGCATCGCGGACTGTGATATTGAATCCTGTTGGACGTCCAAGCTTAGTTGCATCATCGGACAGAGAGTACTGTGTCTTAGCCATACATACTGGAAGGTTTCCAAATCCCATCTCTGTGATCTTGGCAAGTGCCTTCTCAGCTGCCTTGTCATAGATAACTCCGTCAGCACCGTAAATCTCTGTAGCTACGGTCTTAATCTTATCCTTTAATGGCATATCATCTGGATAAAGAACATGGAAGTTGCTCTCCTTCTCATCTAATGTCTTGAGAACTTTCTTAGCAAGGTCAACTCCACCTTCTCCGCCTTTTGCCCAAACCTCAGATAAGGCAAACTCGCATCCATTCTTCTCACAGAAGTTCTTGATATACTCATACTCTGCCTCTGTATCAGAAGTAAATGCATTCAGAGTGACAACAATCGGTACTCCGAACTTGTGAAGGTTCTCGATATGTTTCTCAAGATTGCAGATACCCTTTGCTAAAGCATCCAGGTTCTCCTTCTCAAGTTCGTTCTTTGGAACTCCGCCATTGTATTTTAATGCACGAACTGTTGCAACTAATACGACAGCATCTGGCTTGATTCCTGCCATACGGCACTTGATATCCATAAACTTCTCAGCACCAAGGTCAGCACCGAAACCTGCCTCTGTAATTACGATATCAGCAAGCTTCATTGCAGTCTTAGTTGCACGGACACTGTTGCATCCATGAGCGATATTAGCGAAAGGTCCACCGTGAACGATAGCACCATTGTTCTCTAAAGTCTGAATCAGGTTAGGCTTGATGGCATCCTTTAAGAGAGCTGCCATAGAACCAACAGCCTGAAGCTGTTTCGCTGTGACAGGATTGCCGTCTAAATCATAAGCAACGATGATTCTTCCTAATCTCTCCTTGAGATCCTTCATATCCTTTGCCAGACAGAGGATAGCCATAATCTCTGTTGCAACTGTGATAACGAAGTGATCCTCACGAACAAATCCGTCTGCCTTCTTTCCAAGACCAACTACAATATTCCTTAATGCTCTGTCGTTCATATCCTCACAGCGCTTCCAAATAATCTGTCTGGTATCGATGCGAAGCTCATTGCCCTGGTGAATGTGGTTATCAATCAGTGCTGCAAGAAGGTTGTTTGCAGAAGTGATTGCGTGGAAATCACCTGTGAAGTGGAGGTTCAGGTCCTCCATAGGAACAACCTGAGCGTATCCGCCGCCGGCAGCTCCACCTTTAATACCGAAACATGGTCCAAGAGACGGCTCACGAAGTGCTACGAGACATCTCTTATTAAGCTTTGCCATAGCCTCTGCAAGACCGACGCTTGTTGTAGTCTTACCCTCTCCAGCTGGAGTAGGGTTGATTGCTGTCACAAGAACAACCTTTCCATCTGGGTTGTCTTTCACACGATCAATCAGCTCGTCTGAAAATTTTGCTTTATACTTTCCATATAACTCAAGTTCATCTTCTTTAATACCATACTTTGCCGCCACATCGCGGATGTGCATCATGTTCGCTTCCTGCGCAATTTCAATATCTGTTTTCATTGTCTGAATCCTTTCATAAATCAATCCAATACGTGACCTAAATGTATCATATCGATGATTACTGTTGCCTGCATTGTATCACGGCAGAAAAATCACATCAATAAGAATACACACCAATACCGAAGCTGCCCTTTTATCTAACTTTTCAAGAAAATGTCATAAATGTGTGTGAGTAAGACAAATCCTGAAAAACAAAAAAGGGCAACTTCGTATCGAAGTTGCCCAGACGGTCGGCCTAATAAGTACCTTGCGATACCCGCTGACTACAGTGTGTCAATTCACATATCCGTCAGTAATCAGCTATTAGTCTCATCATGTCATAAATAAATATGTTTGTCAAGTTGAATTTATGCTTCTGCCTCAATCTTAGCGATTGCAGCCTTAAATCTCTCGACGGTCTCATCCTTGCCAATAATCTCCATAATCTCAGTTGCTCCACCTGGAGTCATCTGTTTTCCGGAAACAGCAGTACGAACTGGCCACATAACATAACCATTCTTGAATCCATTATCAGAAGCATACTGTTTTAAAGTCTCATAAAGAGCATCATTGCTGAAGTCTTCCTGTGCCTCGATAATTGGGAGGAGTCCTTTTAAGACCTCAAGACCCTTCTGTGGGTTGGTCTTATTTCTCTTGTGAGAATACATATCAACAGAATATTCTGGAACCTTCTCGAAGAAATCGATCATCTCCTCAATATCTGGGAAGATCTCAATTCTTGTCTTAACAAGAGCTGCAATCTTCTTTAAGTCATAATCCTTGGTGATGACTTTCTTAATATATGGCTCTGCCATCTGATAGAATCTGTCAAAGTCCATAGACTTCATGTACTCACCGTTCATCCATTTCAGCTTGGTCATATCAAAGACTGCTGGAGACTTACTGATGTGATGATAGTCAAATGCCTCCACTAACTCTGGAAGTGAGAAGATCTCACGGTTGTCTGGAGAACTCCATCCTAACAGTGCGATAAAGTTGACTACTGCCTCTGGAAGGAATCCCTGATCAATCAGATCCTCATAAGAGGAATGTCCAGAACGTTTGGATAACTTCTGATGCTCCTCATTAGTAATCAGTGGACAGTGGATATATTTCGGCTCTTCCCATCCGAAAGCATGATAAAGTCTGGTATACTTCGGTGCAGAAGAAAGATACTCATTACCACGAACAACGTGAGTGATGTGCATCAGATGATCGTCGATGACATTAGCGAAGTTGTAGGTTGGATATCCATCAGACTTAATTAAGATCATATCATCCAGCTCTTCATTAGGCTGTGAGATATTTCCATAAATCTCATCATGGAAAGTTGTGGTTCCCTCATTTGGAACATTGGCTCTGATAACATACGGCTTACCCTCTGCCAGATTCTTCTCAATCTCTTCCTTAGACAGATGGAGACAATGTTTATCATAGAAACGAATCTCCTTGCCGTCGATCACCTGAGTCAGACTGTTCAGTCTCTCCTCGTCACAGAAGCAGTAGTAAGCCTCACCCTTCTCAATCAGCTCCTTGGCATACTTCATGTAAAGACCTGATTTTACTCGCTCACTCTGAACATATGGACCGCATCCTCCATCTTTATCCGGACCCTCATCATGAATGAGACCTGTCTCAGTGAGTGTGCGGTAGATGATATCGACTGCACCTTCCATGTAACGCTCCTGATCTGTATCCTCAATTCTTAAGACAAAATCGCCACCCTCATGTTTTGCGATTAGATATGTATATAATGCGGTACGCAGATTACCGACATGCATTCTTCCTGTCGGGCTCGGCGCAAATCTAGTTCTAACCTTAGCCATTTTCAATACCTCCAAAAATCAAAAAAATAACACGAATCTCTCCGTATTATTCGTTACGTTCCTTAAGTTTATCATCTTATGATGTGGATGTCAAAAGTGACTACGGCTTGTTCCGTCGCTTTGAGACTCCCACATTCCTGCCCTTCCTTCGCATTTTCGCGGTGCTAATCACTACTTCATGCTCAGGAAGGGGCGTGTCTTCAGGAGTACAGCTACTGGCGGGTCTCCTGCATGCTTGGCAATAACTCACATCCCCACTTGTAAGCAAGCTTACGTGGGATGATGAGTTTTGACACTAAGTCATATATTTTGTTTCGGAGAAAAATCAGAGATTAATGATGGGAGGAATAGCAA
>JAXJRI010000110.1:0-4243 GCA_036310685.1 Lachnospiraceae bacterium
CCCCTGTCTCTTATAATAAATACTTTTCTCTTAACACGGTAGTCTGCCTATTCTATTGCTTTTATCTGACATAGGTGATTAATAGCATAGTTGATGTGGAAACTACAGTGTGTTGAGCCTTCTTTTTGTGACAGCGATGATATCACTGATAATGTCTTTTACATTGTCGTAGCTGGACCACTTCTCAAAGAGAAGCTTATCGATATCAATTGAGAGATATTTAGCCTTAGTTCTTAAGGTATTATCCTCGATAGAATCGAACTCGACGGTTGCCATGGTACCACGAACTCTTGCGAAGTTGTAGCAAGCTGCAAAGCCAAAGACCTCGTGTAAGATATCTAAGGCTAAGACCTCCTTATAGCAAGGAGTCCGCTGATAGACAGGCTTAGCGTCCTTATCCCAATATCCCATAAAGTACTTGATATACTGAGTATAGAGCATCTCGATTACGGAGAGCAGATAAGCGGTGTAGCGCTTACGGTCATCCTCCGAGTCGAAAGGTCTAAATACTGCAGAAGAGTACTGTGTGATGATGTTAGAGATAAAGAATCCCAGGTCATAGGAGAATGGAGCACCGAAGGTGTATTCCATGTCGATAACCTTCATATGAGAATCATCAGCGAAGATATTGCTAGTATGGAAATCTCCATGAATTAAGCACTCAGATTTCGACTGGAAGAGATGTCTCAATTTAAATCTCTGGAACTGAAGATTAGGGTTCTTACGAATATTTTCACAGTATTCTCTAAACTTCACTCCGCAGGCAGGATCATAATCATCGGCACCAAAGATCTTTAAGAAGACGTCATCTTCACAGACAACTCGCTCATCTGGATTCATGAAATGAGCCATCTGTTTACGGTAGTCTGCCGCATCCATGTAGAACTCTGAAGTGTAGAAATGTGTCGCTGCCAAGTACTCCGCGATCATACTTGGAAGATTCGGATAAATATGATTCTTAGCAAGCTGGAAGCGGATCAGTTTTAAGTAGGAGACATCCTCCATGACATAAAGATTACGCTCAGGGTCCGTAAAGTATACCTTTGGAACATACTGAGGAACAATGTCAGCACGGATCTTCATAATCTCATACTCAAACTGGTTACGGTCGGCAGGTACTAACATACCAGACTTCTTTGTGGAACCGGTAGACTGCTTTAAAATATAGGAATGTTCGCCATCTGACACACGGAAGACATAGTTACAGCAACCGTCTCCCTCAACGTCAGCGCCGAGCGATCCGTCACCGATCTCATTGACTGTGACGGGATCATTTAACATGATGTTCTCATGAGCTCTCAGGTAGGGAACAACAGTAGATTTTGTCAATACATTATCCATAAGATTCCCCTCCTAATCTAGCTTGAGATCTTTGATATTCCGGCAATAGATCTGCTCAATGCCCTTTATATCATCAATAAACTCATCAATTGACTCATAGTTCTCATATTTCAATAACATCTGTCGATTCAGGATGATAGACATACATTTTGCATTGTGCTGCTGAATCGGATCCTTAATCTCATCATAATCAGCATAAGGAATCAGGTTGCAGATCCTTCCCAGCATTGGGGAAGCGGCAAATCCGATAAAGTTATGCAGTGCTGTCATGCAGAAATCTTCCTCCAATCCAGGAATATTCCTGTATTCTGGAAGAGAATCCTGATGGCAATATGTGATGAAATATTCACAGTACTTCATATAGGTATCGTGAATCATCTTGATACAATACTCTTTATAAGATGCTCTTGCCTCCTCTGACTCAAATGGACGGAAGGTAGCGGCACAATACTGTGCGATAAAGTTCGCAAGGAAATATCCCATATCATAGGCGAATGGTGCATAGTGGGCATATTCCATATCAATAATCTTGCAATCGTCCTGACTGGCAAAAATATTACTAGTGTGAAGATCTCCATGAATTAAGCATTCTGAAGTATTCATGAAGAGATGTCTTAACTTAGTTCTGGCTAAGATAATCCTTTCATCCGCGATAACAAACCTTGCAAAACGCTCAAAGTCAGGATCCAGTGGTCGTCCTTCTTTATCATCAGGAGTGATTGCAGTTAAGAACATACCATCTTCCATAATCTTACGCATCTTCACATTCATGAAATGTACGTCAAGACCACGGTAAGTCTTGCTGTCAAGGTAATATCTCGAAGTATAGAACTCTGAGGCTGCCATAAAACGAGCAACCTGGTCGGCTAACTTAGGATACTGAACTCCCTTGATCAGCTGGAACCTTGAAATCTTCAGGTGAGAGACATCTTCTGTGATGAAGATACGATTCTCCGTGTCAATATCATAGAGATCTGGCAGGAGATCAGGAACGATCGCCTTGTGAATCTTCATCGATTCATATTCTAATTTATAACGGTCGAGGGACAAATCGAAATCACCCTTGGAGCGGGCTTCCTTGCTAGACTGCTTGACGATCAGCTTGTGAGTCTCATCAGAGACACGATACACAAAGTTGATAAATCCGTCGCCGTCCTCTTCCTGCGATCCCTCTCCGATTGCAGATATGTGAACATCGCCGTCTAAGTTAAAGTCTGGTATTCGAGACTTGACATATAAAGCGACATTGTCCTTGGTGAGTCGAATCAATAATGTCACCCCTTTCTAGATAATTATCCAATATATCTAATATATCTTCTCCATAAGTATCAATATGATGTGGGAGTCGCAAAGCGACATAACATTCTGTAGTCGCTTTTGACACACACGTCATCAATATGACTTCAGTGTCGCAAAGTGACGGAACAATCCTTAGTCGCTTTTGACACACACGTCATCAATATGACTTCAGTGTCGCAAAGTGACGGAACAATCCCTAGTCGCTTTTAGCACCCGCATCATCAATTTTTAAAAAAATAAAGAAAGCATCGTCCTCTCTAATTGTAAGAGAAGGTGATGCTCGTAATCTTTTTAATCATTCCCTAAAAAATGATTAATCAAAATAATCATCTTGGTAGCGGTGCGCATTCTCTTCTTTGTACTTGTTCAGTTTCCGGTGGAGGTCCTCCCACATCTCATCGATGCCCTCTCCGGTTACAGAACTTACCTCATAGATGGTCTGGCATCCAGCCAGTTCCAGATAACCGCGCGCCTGCTTGAGCTTTGAGTTCGGTCTGTCAATTTGAGTGACAATACCAACAACAGGTTTCTCAAACTTTGTGGCGGTGCCAGGTGAAAACCAGCAGTCATCACTGGCAGCATTCTGCACCATGCCGATAATATCAGCATCATGAGACACAATAGTCAGAGAACCCCAATAACCACGCTGCTGCATGTACTCGCCCGGCGTATCGATAAAGTCACCCACATACTCTACGACCTGTGTCTTATCATACTTGATCTCTTTATCAATAAGACGCTGAATGAGCGTAGTCTTCCCTGCAGCACTCGGTCCAATAAACATAACCTTCATTCGATTCTAATTCCCCTTAAGTTAAGCATTCACAGTCTGAAAGATGACAGACGATCAAGTCTTCGTGATCGTCGTGGCATCAAAACCAAGCTTATTGTAGAAGACAGAAATTACACTGTTCAGTGCGGACTCTACATTAGCGGTGGAACCGACGATAATAACAGACCCGGAGAATCTGTCAACGAAACCAAGCTTAATAGCAGCTGCCTTTGTACAAATATCTGCAGCAATAATGGTAGCTTCCGAAGGAGTGATAGTCAGGATACCAATCGCATCATGATAGTCATCTGGCAGACCAAGCTTCTTATAGACAGACGCCTTAGGTCTCGTAACCATGTGGGCAAGAGTGATCTGCTTACCAGGTACATATTCCTGAATCATACGATCTTTATTCTCGGAATTCACACCGTTATTGATCATATCTTTCTTAGCCATAACAGCTCCTTTCTGAAATAGCTCTACTATTCCATATTCATAAAAACCTGTCTATATTATATAAATATTATGTTCAAAAGTAAATGCAAATTAGTCGTTAAGTACAAGGACTCTTTTGACATTTTCCCGATTTTTGGCTAGATTCTTGCCATAATATAGGACAAATCTGTAAAGATTAGAGGGCGGTGTCGCAGCAATTCATGCAATACATCATAGTGGATAAGTTAAGGTTATTATTCGCTGGTTCTTGTCTTGGCTCACGCTCCGCTTAAAACGAGGGTTACAGTTCATGCATGATATCTCTCAGTGTTAAATAAGCTATTTTGATAGCTGACCTTCCACCTGAGCCGTATTGTCCTGCTGCTCCTTACCTAG
>JAXJRI010000111.1:0-8055 GCA_036310685.1 Lachnospiraceae bacterium
CAGTTAGCTACGACGGTCTCCAGCACGGATACACTGCTTGTAAGCGCAGCAAATGTAAACATGATGAAGAATAAAGCTCCGACCACGATTCCCATGACTCCCATCTGAGCGAAAACCTTAGGTAAGGAAATGAATACTAATCCAGGTCCTGCGGACATACCTTCGGTTCCTGTGAAGGCATAGATTGCAGGTACGATCATCATACCGGCAAGAAATGCTACTAACGTATCGAAAAGGTCAATCTGTAAGATGGCCTTGTTAAGGTCAACGTCTTTCTTTACATAGGATCCATAAGTAATCATGATACCCATGGAAACACTTAATGAGAAGAATAACTGACTCATGGCATCTAAGGTTACTCTTAAGAGCTTACCAAGAGTAAGTCCCGTGAGATCCGGTGTCAGGTAAACTTTTAATCCCTGAAGACCAGTTCTGACTGCACCACTTGCATCGGTGTGATGAATGGTCAGACAGTAGATAGCGATCACAACAATCAAGACCAGAAGGATTGGCATGAGGAACTTGGAATATCGCTCAATACCATCTTCAACACCCTTGTATACGATGTAAGAAGTCAGAAGCATAAAGACCAGACCGAAGGCTACATCTGGTGCCGGTGAGGTGATAAATCCTGTAAAATAATCGTCTGCTGCCGCTGCCTTGTGGGCTCCGGTTAGATAAACCGTGACATACTTGAGAACCCATCCGCCGATAACAGAGTAATAAGTCATAATGATAACAGGTACGAAGAAGGTTAAGACTCCTAAGAACTTCCAGCCCTCCCTGACCTGATCGTAAGCGTAAATCGAACTCTTCTGTGTATAACGTCCAATCGCGATATCACTTGTCAGCAGAGTAAATCCGAATGTGAATACCAGAATCAGATAGATGATCAGGAATAATCCACCGCCGTCTTTGGCTGCAAGATAAGGGAATCGCCAGATATTACCAACGCCGACTGCACTTCCAGCTGCGGCCATAACGAAGCCAAGCTGTCCACTAAAGCCGGACGCCTTTTTTTTCTTTTCCATAGTACTTTCTCTCCTTAACATTCTAAAGTATCGATATTTAAGAATTATATAACAGTACCCCGATATTTGCAATCAAAAAGAGGCCCTTAGAAACAATACTTCTAAGGACCCCCATTTTTACTTATCACCATGTATGCATGTGTGTATCAAAAGTGACCACGGGATGTTCCGTCGCCTTGCGACTCCCACATTCCTGTAGTCATTACAGATTCTTCTTCTTATAAATAAATAATACCGATACCGTCGAGAATACGATCAGGTATGCGAAAAGGATGATAAATCCACTGGTTCCTGGTGACATTCCGACAGAGATGTTACGGATCATGTTGCTGGCCTGAGACAGGGGTAATGCTGAGATTACCTGGCGGAATCCGTTCGGCATCTGGTCCGTGCTGAAGAATGTATTACAAAGGAATGTCATCGGCATAATGATGTAAGAATTGAATCTAGGCGCATCGGAGTAACTCTTGGCAAAGAAGGATAACATCAATGCCAGGGTTGCGAATACCGTACCATTTAAAAACATGATAAAGATACTCCAGCCATTAAAGATCAATCCTGTCCGGATCGGGGCTGTCAGAAGAAGGATAATTCCCGCTGCGTACATCCCTCGAATACTTCCGCCGATGATCTGCCCTAAGATAAACTGCCATAGTGGTGTCGGGGACACCATAACCTGGTCTAATGCTTTCTCATAAAGTCTCTGTACACTCATGTTCTGAGCAACCGCACTGAAGGATCCTGTCATAGTAGACATGGCCACAATACCAGGAATCAGATAGTTCAGATAAGGCTCGCCATGGGACATGGTCTGAATACCCATGCCGAAGATGATCAGATACATCAGCGGAGAGATCATAGCAGCGATTGTGATCTTATAGAAATCTCGCTTAAACTCGACCCATTTCTCCCATAATACAGTAATAATACCCATACTATAATCTTACCTCCATCATTTCTTACCGAGCCTTTTTCCAACACGTTCCACAAACACATCTTCCAGTGTCGTGTTACGCATGGAGGCATCCGCATCAATGTGAAGCGATGAGATATAGTCAAGCGCTTCCTGTCTCTGGTGGAAATAGTGACTGGTCAGCTTCTCCTCTGTGATCACATCAACCGTGTAGGCACCCAGCTCCTTGATCAGGTTCTGTGGAGCATCCACGGTATTAAGCTTGCCTCCCTCAATCAGAGCGACACGGTCACAGAGAGACTGTGCTTCATCAATATAATGAGTCGTGAGAACGATGGTGAGTCCCTTCTGATTCAGGCGGCGAAGCAGGTTCCACATCTGTCTTCTGGAGATGGCGTCCATACCGGCCGTCGGCTCATCCAGAAGAAGAATCTGCGGCTCAATCAAGAGAGCACGGCAAACCATCAGCTTCCTCTTCATACCACCGGAGAGATGCCTTACCACTCTCTTGCGGTGCTGAATCAATCCGGTGAACTCTAACCAGTAATCGGTCCGCTCCTTGATCACCTTTTTCGGAAGGAAATACAATCTTCCCTGGTATTCCATCACTTCGTCCATGGTCATATCCTGACGCATAGAATACTCCTGGGTGATAACAGAAAGCTTCCTCTTCTCTGCAGAGGCAGTACGATTCAGCGGTTTCCCGTCAATCGTGACCTCTCCCTCTGACGGAAGAAGTACGGTTGATAGCATACTGATTGTCGTCGTCTTACCCGCACCGTTGGGCCCGAGAAGTCCGAAAAACTCTCCAGTCTCAATCTTCAGGTTTAAGTGATCGACTGCTGTGAATTTTTCAAATCTTTTTGTGAGATTCTTGATTTCAATCATATTAATTACTCTTAGTAAAATTACAATATGTCCTATAAATTGATGATCAGTCGTAGTTTGGTTTCTCTTTGGCAACAATCAGTGAGAAGTATCCAGCATCATCCGGAATCTCATCCACGCTCATGTAAACCTTCTCATCAGGCATACCACAGTTCTCAACATCAAAGACATCTCTTCCACTCTCTCTTAAGATCTCTTTGACCTCGCTCATATGGCTTCCTGACTTCATTAAAACATAGTTTCCAGGCAGACTTAATGGCTCTTCCTTCTTGTGAAGTGCTGGAACGATATGAAGTGGCTCATTCCACAGAACTAATGGCTGATTAACTCTAGCTGCAGCGGCGCAGAAAGATGGGATTCCAGCAACAAGCTGTGTCTGATATCCGTCCTCCTCCACGATCTCCTGCAGATAAGAAAATGTACAGTAGATAGTAGAATCACCTAAAGTGATATATACGACATTCTTTCCTTCATCAAGGTACTTCTCTAATAATCTGGCACCCTTCTGATGATTCTTCTTCTGCTCCTCACGGTCCATAACCATAGGCATATAAACTGGAACAAGTTCCTTGTCAGCGATCTCTGGGTAAGTAGCCTCAACGATCTTGTAGGCAACTGCCTCTTTTGCATCCTTACCTGCTACTGCGATGACATCGTTCTCCTTGACAAGGTTCAGTGCCTTTAATGTGATGTACTCTGGATCTCCAGGGCCTACGCCCACTCCGTAAAGAATTCCCTTCATTATCATATCTCCTTTGAAAAAGTATTATAGTGCTAAATGTTTAAATAGTTAATGCTGATATGGCAGTGCCATAATGATTTATTATACACCATACTTCAAACCTTGAAAAGTGAGATATCGTGAGAGATATCTCGTTGTATTACAAGTTCATGCAATATATCAATACATGTATTGCAAGCTATTTCTCACTGACTTCCATCTGTGCCTACGCTCCGCCCTGTCCTGCTGCTCCTTATCTTAAAAGTATTTTGGTAGGGAGCAGCAGGACAATACGGCACAGGTGGAAGGTCAGCTATCGAAATAGCTAATAAAGTATTGATAGAGAGCGTACATGAACATTAAGATATGTGACAGATATCTCACTGTCGATGTCCACAAGGAGTTGAATTCATGATATACTGTAGTATAAATGTCAGCACAAACTGATTATTAAAGATAGAATAGAACAAGGGGGATAACCTATGAGACACACTAAGAGACTGGCTCTTTTTACCGCCGTCTGTCTTACCGCCGCTCCATTCATTGGCCTGTCAGCACCAGCCAATGTTTATGCAGCCGCAGGTTACACGCAGGTCGCAACTCAGGGTGAGATGGCTAAGTCACAGCCTGTCAAAAAGATCGGCATGGTCCCGATTCGTGGAATTGATGTCAAGGACGGTTCCTACACGATCGATGTCAGCTCAAGTTCTGCATTCTTCCGAATCAGCAAGGCGGTACTCACCGTCAAGGATGGAAAGATGCATGCCACTATCACTGTTCCAAGTGAGAGCTACCGCTACCTGTATCAAGGCACGGGACAGGAGGCCAGCAAGGCAAAGAAAGCAGATTTTATCGAGGGAAAGAAAGTGTCCGAGGGCACAGATTATGATATTAATGTCAGCGGATTAAACGAAGAGATCAGCATCGCAGCATTTTCTAAGAGTAAGAAGAAGTGGTATGACCGAACTCTTCTGTTCGATGCCTCCACACTCTCTGATGATAAGGCGATCGACTTTGAAGTTCCTAATTACAACAGTATCGACAAGGCGGTCACTGCCTACAATAACGGCCAGACCTCAGAGAAGGCCAACAATACACAGACCGTCGAACAGGTTACCGCAAAAACCAAGACCGAGCCGATGAAAATCGACAAGAAAGACGGAGAATACTCTATCGACATCTCCATGACCGGAGGAAGCGGACGAGCAAGCGTCAGCTCCCCAACCCTGATGATTGTCAAAGATGGTAAGGCATACGCTCAGCTGGTTTGGTCCAGTACTTATTACGACTACATGATTGTAGGCGGCAGAAAGTACTTAAACCGAAACGCCAAATCCGGTGGAAACTCAACCTTCGTCGTACCAATCAGTGCGATGGACGAGCCGGTTCCAGTCATCGGCGATACCACCGCCATGGATTCTCCTGTCGAGATTGATTATCAGATCACCTACTACTCCGACTCCATCGGAGGCAAGAACCTGATTCCACAGGAAGCCGCCAAACGCGTCATCGCCGTCGGTCTGATCATCATCGTCGTCGGATTCATCATCAACCAGTTCTTTAGAAGAAGCAGATATAAAGTATAATTCAACTATGAAGCCACCGGCACTCCACTTTGCATACGTGGCAAAACTGCTTGGAGGAGAACTGGGCGGCAAAAAACGGGCCCACAGCATTAACCATTCATTAACGCTGTGGGCCCCATTATTCGTTCTCAATTACTCTTCTTCCTCTGGACTATCGAAGAAATAATAGCTGATCTTATTGGTAACTTTCTTGGACTTCTCAAGCTCCATCTCTGCATACTTGAGCAGGTCGGAAACCTTCTCGTCGTGATATACTGCTCCGATACTTACGGTAACCTCAAGATCTGGACATTCCTCAAAGAACAGGTCATTCACACCGGTCTTGATGTCGTCCATCTTGCGGTAGAAGACGCCTTCTGGGATATCCATAAAAGCAAGCAGGAACTCGTTCTTTCCAAATCGAACTACGGTATCATATGCTCTGACATTGCCAAGCATAACCAGAGAAGCGGTTCTTAAGATCTTGTTGGCAGTCTTTTCACCAAACTTCTCAATCATCTCATCATAGTGGTCTACATCAATCAGGGCTACACCCTGGCATGTGGAGTCTTTTAGATGTGTGTCATAATAATAGCGATTCTTCGCCTTGGTTGTGCCATCTCCATATACCTTTTGGCGGAACTTCTCAATGGTATCCAACATCCTGCCGTTAGCGAAAGTCTCTTCAACCATCTCCGGGTCGAGCTGACATAAGGCTTCAATCACCTTTGGCTGACCGTCAACTTTGGCATATGTTGCGGTTGTAAACACGATATTATCACCCACAAGATCCATCGACTGTGTACTTGGATACTCCTCACTGACTTTGGCAGCGATCTCATCTGCATCACAATCTACTACTTTTACATCAAAGAAAATGTCAGAAAGTGTCTGAACAAGGTTCTGAAGCTGGTCTTCTGTCAGTTCCCTGTCATTCTTCTTATTCTCCTTCATACTGTCTCCTCCACAATACCTGTATGCTTCGCTATGATTCCCCTACCACAACTTTAACAAATTATCATTCTACAATCAAGAACAATATCCTTACTTAATATCACTACTTAATATCACTACTTAATATCGCTACTTAACATCACTACTTAATATCTTCTAAAAACTTATGCTTTCCGTCAATGGATTCAAAGACACGAATCTCACAATTATGAGGCTTTGGCCTCCAGTAGATACCATTCTTCTTATCCATCATATATCCAGAAAGGGCACGCATAATTCCTCCATGGCAGGCCACCAGGACATTGTCATAATCCTTCTGCTCCAGTTCTCTTAAGAAAGAAGAAGACCTCTCCACCAGAGAAGCTACCGTCTCCACGGTAGGTGGTGCTGGAAAAACTTCCGGAAGCGCCCAATACAAAGTCATAGGAAGACCCATAGATGAATATCCCTTAAGCTCATACTTTCCAAAGTCTGCCTCGATGATACGCTCATCTACGATAACGTCACTTTTCTCTATTCCGCCGATAATGGCGCCTGTCGTAATGGCACGGTCCAAGGGACTGGCAATAACCGCATCAAAATGCATATCCCCGATCTTCTTCCTGGCTTCTTTGGCCTGAAGAATTCCAGTCTCATTAAGCGGTTCATCCGTCCGCCCCTGCATCCGCTTGGCTTTATTAAAGCGTGTCTGCCCATGCCTTGTAATCCAAATCTTCATAAGATAGATGCTCCTTTTTAATACTTAGTATAACACAAAAAGAGAGGATTTTTGTAATCCTCCCTATATTATACCGATATATCGCATATTTTGATTATCGTTTGATTAAAGTGTAAGAAGAAGCGCCATCTTGAACTTTCCGTCTGCTTTCACGCTGTGAAGTCCGCCTTTGGCAAAGTGGAAGTTCTCTCCTGCCTTGATCTCGTGCTCTTTCCCCTCGTATCCGATGATTCCCTTGCCGTCTAATGCGAAGATGATGGCCTCACCTGGTGCGGCATGCTCGGAAAGAGCACAGCCCTGATCAAATGCCATTACAACGAACTTCATCTTGTCATTGCTTACAACGTCCATGTTGACAATCTTCCCATCCACGTACGGAACTAACTCTGCCAAACGGAATACTTCTCCTGCTTTGATTGCTTCATTCATGTGACCTCCCTTTCCCAGTGCGATCTCCAAGTACACACTGTCCTTATCTGCAATAACTCCTATGCTGTGATCTGCTTCTTTGATGACCAGGTCCCCTTCTTTCAAGAGCTTGGTCTCAGCTTGATCTTTATCTATCAAAGTGCTCTCCCCGCCTAACTGATATTGGAGAACTGGATTTGGATAACTCTCCGCACTGATGTCCGTCCCCTCAGCCAGGGAGAAGCACTGAACTCCCTTTAACAATTCCCCTGAGATCGTGCAGCCGCTTACCGGCTTATTTTCATCAAGAATTTTAAACACCTGTCCTACTCTCATAAGCCCTCTCTCCTTTCGACACCCTTATCCTACTCTATCTGGCCAAGGAAATGTGTGGTCAAAACAACAGAATCACTTGGCATTTTGAAAAATTCATTATTAATACTTTTTTGAATAATTGTAAAATCATTTGTCTAGATAGAACAAGCCAAACCGCCACTGGCAGTCCACTTGCATGCTTGGCAAAAAAAGGAAGACCATCTAGCTTTCTCATGTAAGCTACACAGTCTTCCTTTTTTCAATCATTTATTTTTGTCTTATTCGAAATCTCTGCCTGATTAGCAGCAAAGCTTGATTAATGCATCTGCATATACCTTGGCAGCGATTAAGATGTTGTCGATATCGAAGAACTCATCTGCACCATGCATATGAGTATCGATTCCTGGAAGGATGGCTCCGAATGCGACACCGTTCTTTAACTCATGGACATAAGTTCCACCGCCGATGGCAAGGCACTCGCCCTGGAGTCCTGTCACTTCCTCATAAGCAGCTAAGAGGTTCTTAACGAGCTCTCCATCTCC
>JAXJRI010000112.1:0-12476 GCA_036310685.1 Lachnospiraceae bacterium
CACCAGTACGGTAGTGTCAAATACTACCTATATTTTCTCTTAAAAATCAACTGTTAAGCTTTATTTCAAGGGGTTTTGCAAATAAAAAGAGCATTACCCCCCTTTTTTTGGTATAATGTCCTTGACCAAAATTCCATTTCCCAAAAAAGCAAAGGAGTAACGCTCATGGACATTATACTTTATTTACTACAGATAATTCAACACCTTTATCAGATGAACTGCTGGCTGATCAATTTCATCTGCCGATATATCCCTCTTAGGCAGTGGGCCTTCGATGACTCTCACTCTCCAAAATATCAGAAATTCAAAGTTGATGAACTTCCCCGGATCGTTCCTGACATGCGCGTGGAACCATGGGACTATCGTGATTTCATGGCGTATCTGGAATGGCGTTACAAAGATGATTTCAAACCCATCAAGCCAGTCAAACGCCGGAAAGAATGTGACATCGATGATGACTGCACCTGTCCGCGATGCAACGCTCCAAAAATCTACCTTTACAAAAACAACGGTTCCAAAGCCCAGCTTCTCTGCAAAGTCTGCCAGAACCCATTTACTCCGGGGAAAGATCCCCATAAGAGCCTCAGGCTCCAATGCCCTTACTGTAACCATAACCTGGTTCCTGTGAAGAACAGGAAACATTTCATTGTACATAAGTGCGTCAATCCCAAGTGTTCCTATTATCTCCACAACCTGAAGAAGGTCGATAAAGAAGACCTTCAGGAAGAATACGGCAAGAACAAATATAAGCTTCACTACATCTACCGTGAGTTTACAGTAGACTTTTTCCGCATGGATCTCGACAGTCTGCCCGATCACGCATCCAGCCTCAGATTCAGCCGGTATAACCAGCATATCATGGGCCTCTGTCTCTCTTACCATGTCAACCTCGGGCTCTCTCTCCGAAAGACCGCCCAGGCGATGAAGGATATCCACGGGATCCGGATCTCCCACCAGCAGATAGCCAACTACTGCAAGACTGCCGCAGTCTGTGTCAAGCCGTTTGTAGACCATTACAACTACGGGACTGGCGATACTCTCACTGCCGATGAGACCTATATCAGGATCCGCGGGGTGAAAAGCTACATCTGGTTTATCATGGACGCTGCCAGACGCTCTATCCTCGGTTATCAGGTATCCGATAACCGTGGAGTCGGGCCCTGCATCCTTGCCATGAGAATGGCTTTCCGGCACTTTAAAGAGCTTCCGGAAAAGTTCCGCTTTATCGCCGACGGCTACAGTGCCTATCCCCTGGCTGCACAGCAGTTCTTCCGGGAATACGGCGACCGCATGAGTTTCGAGATCACAAAAGTTATCGGACTTACCAACGAAGATGAGGTATCGAAAGAATTCCGGCCTTTCAAGCAGATGATCGAGCGGTTAAACCGCACATACAAAGCTTCTTACCGGCCGACAAACGGTTTCGATAACATCAACGGAGCCAACTATGATCTCGCGCTGTGGGTCGCTTACTACAATTTTCTCCGGCCTCACAAGCACAACCACTATAAGCCGCTGAACGATGTCGAGATGCTCCACGGAGCAGACAACATGCCCGGCAAATGGCAGCTCCTGATCATCCTGGGTCAGATGACGATCCAGAATCTTCAGGCCGCCGGAGGCGCTGACTGTTCTTAGATTCCTAGCCCGAGGTGAAGACCAAGCCACCGCGAAGCGGCTTGCCCTTGACCGAACCACAAAAACTGCTATCCTGTTGCGGGAGACGGAGAAGACCTTCTGACTGTTCTTGAGTTCTTCGCCGTCGGTAACCACCCTGCAGCAGTTTTTGGCGTGCTGTCAAGGGTGGCGTTAGTATCTCTCAGTCAAATATTTCTGTAGTTTACAAGGTTCAACTGAACCTTTTTCTAAGGCTCAAAGTTTTCATAACTTATTTGACACTACCTCATTAAATACATATTTGTCTAAGCGATCAAATGCTTCCTGCACTCTGGAGAATGGAAGGGCACAGTTGATTCGGATAGACCAGTTATCCGCGAACATTCTTCCATCCTGATAGGCAACTCCAACATCCCATCCTGCTTTTAAGACCTGATCTAAGGTTTTGCCTGTTCGCTGGCAGTAATCCTTGACATTCATAAAAATCATATAGGTTCCCTGCGGCATAGCAGCCAGGCATCCTTCAAACTTCTCATTAATGGTATCTACCGCATAACGACAGTTCTTCTCTAAAACCTGGCAGAGCTGATTCTTCCAGTCTTCACCGACCTCAGTATAGGCACCGATCAAGGCATGCATAGAAAGAACATTCATCTCATTATAATGCGTTTTAGCAGAATATTTCTCAATCTTTTTGCGAAGAAGCGGATTGAAAATAATATGATAGCTTCCAATCAGGCCAGCCAGATTGAAGGTTTTAGATGGTGCATAAATTCCAATCGTACGCTGCCTGGCATCCTCGCTCACCATCGCTGTCGGAATATGCTGATAATCTGAGAAAATGATGTCGGACCAGATCTCATCACTGACCACGATACAGTCATTCTTCTGATAAACTTCCATCGCTTTCTCAAGTTCCCAGCGCTCCCAGACTCTGCCGGTCGGGTTATGAGGGGAACAGAAGATGGCAAGATGAATGTCATTGTCCCTGAGTTTCTTATCCATATCCTCAAAATCCATCCGCCAGATTCCCTGGTCGTCTCTCTTTAAAGGACTGTATACCGTTCTTCTTCCACTCTCCTTGATATCGCCTAAGAAACCTACATAAGTTGGACTGTGTACAAGGATAGCATCTCCAGGCTCAGTAAAAAGCTGGATAGAAGTCGCCACGCATCCATGAACACCGTTCTCATAGCCAATGACATCCTTGGTCAAGCCCTGATATGCATGCTGCCTTACCTGCCAGTCGATGATACTCTGATAGTACTCATCTGATGCGGCAAAATAGCCAAAGGCAGGATGAGCAATTCGTTTCTGGATTGCCTCAATAATGGACGGAGCTGTCGCAAAATTCATATCCGCAACCCACATCGGAATCTCTTCAAACCCTGGTTTTGCCTTCTGCGGAGCAAATCCCCAAGCATAGCCTCCGATGGCATCTACTGCCAGTGCGTCCTTGCCGCGTCGATCCATGATTGATGTAAAGTCATATATCATAGTGTTAAATCCTTTCTCTTTCATCTATCCCATAATGTGATGTGAGTGTTAAAGAATATATTTATCGGAGAATCCTCTCATATCTTCCCTGAGGTTTTAAGCCTTCTCTCCCCATTAAGGCTTGAAACTTCTCCTCTTCTGTCGGTTCCATCCGCCAGGCTAGTCCGCATCCTGCTGTAATATCGGTCGGAATAGGAATCATTCTGCCGTCTACTCCGTTCTCCTTGCAGAGTTCCTCTACCCTCATAGCTTCATGAGTATTATGAAATGTAATCACTATCTTGCGGCCTTTCTTTAACATGAGCCCTCCTCCCTAAGCTCTGCCGAGATCTCTCCTAAGGCATTAAGAGCCTGATCGATCTCCTCTTTGGTCGTAGAATAAGCGAAGGAAAACCTCACCGCACTGATCCGATCTGTTCCTAGTGTCTGGTGCATCCTTGGAGCACAATGTCCACCAGCCCGCACCTGAATGCCATAATCCGTAGATAGAACATCCGCCAGTTCTCCCGCTTGGATGCCCTTAAGATTAAGTAAAGTAATCGGCAGATAAGCTGCTCCATCTTCTCGGTCTCTTCCATACAGATGAACCCCGGGAATCTCTCGCAAACCTTTTTCAAAGTAGATTCGAAGGGCGGACTCTCTGTCCATGATCTCTCTGATTCCAATCCTTCGAATCAGCCTCACTCCGGCTAAGAGACCTGCTAATCCCTGGGCATTCAGAGTTCCCGCTTCCATATGCTCCGGCCAATCCTCTGGCATGGTAAGGTCAAAGGAATGAACTCCCGTACCGCCGATAATCAAAGGATTCAACTTGATCTCTGGTGAGACAAGAAGTCCTCCAGTACCCTGAGGACCTAGTAATGCTTTATGGCCTGTAAAGCAAACAATATCGATATGATCCTTCTCCATATTTATCGGATAAGCTCCCGCCGTCTGGGCAGTATCCAGGATAAAAATCAGTCCATGCTTTTGGCATAGATCTCCTATTTTAGAAACATCGATTACTTTCCCAGTCAGATTGGAAGCATGGCTTAAAACCACCATCTTCGTTTCTGGCACAATCATAGTTTCCAGCTCCTCTAAGTTGATGTCTCCATTCTTATCCGCAGGTAAGTAATCAATGACAAAACCATGTCGCAAAAGACGGTAAAGTGGGCGGAGTACTGCATTATGGGAAGTATCTGCCGTGATAATGTGATCTCCTGGCTTAAGCTTTGCATAGTCCAGCCCCCTCCTATCTAGGTCGCAGAGCCCCATGATTGCCATATTGAGGGCATAGGTAGCATTATCGGTAAAAACCACCCTCTCTGGGTAAGATAATCCCATCAGATTCGCTAATTCTTCCCGAAGGCTGGCAAGACACCGTGACGCAGAAAGGGAGGTCTCATTGACCCCCCTGCCAGCATTGCCAAACGTTCTCATTGCCTGGGCTATTGCCTGAATCACTTCCTCCGGAATGGGAAAGCAAGTGGCAGCATGATTCATATATATCATATACGGACAACCTTTCCTGCCTGGAACATCTTCTCTGCGATGGAGTACATATTGGTGACTCCTCCCACTGCAAGTTTCTCCTTAATTCCATAGAAATCTAAGCAGGTTCCGCAAGTGAGAATCTCAACCCCACGCTCAGATAATTCTTTGATATCCTCTAACACTTCACTACCCTCAATTGTGAGCTTTGCTCCTCCATTGAAAAAGAGAATCGTATTCGGAAGTTCCGAATCGTCCATCTGTGCTACGGCATAAAAAAAGCTCTTAATCAGGGTATGCCCCAGCTTTGGATCTCCCTGTCCCATCTCGTCCGTTGCAACGACAAGGACAAAAGGTCCAGATACTGGCAGATCACAGTTATACTGACTTAAGTCTACATCACCAGCAGTGTGCTCACTGCCCTGAGGGGTAAATACCATATCCCAGCTTCCTTCTTTACTAATCTTCTCAATCTTGCAGTTTTTCTCTCCTGCCAGTCTTGTCAGGTTCTCTACAGCAGCGGTATTGTCTACCTCTACAGTAAGAGTCTCTCCTGCTTTAAGTGTTTTCAATGCTCCAATTGCCTGAATGACTGGTTTCGGACATTCCATTCCCTTACAATCTATTCTCATATGCTTTTTCTCCTAATACCATCATTATTATATCCATATTTTTATATTACTTCAATCAATATATCCATCACTCCGCCGCAGATCATGGATTGATCCTTCTCTACGTCTTCGTTGGTCATATCGTAATGCTCAATTCTAGGAATTCGCTGGCCGTTTCGAATCATCCCTACCGCAGTCTCCATAACTTTTGCCTCGTGGGCTCCTCCGCCGACCGTTCCAGCATAATCGCCACTAGCAAAAACCAGCATCTTGGTTCCCACATCTCTCGGTGCAGAACCTTTCTTGGCAATCACGGTAGCCATAGCCATACTTCCTGTCTTCTCCCGCATCTTCACTCCCATCAGAATCTCATCTAGATAGGAAGCTCCATGTCTTGTCACATTTTTTATTGAGATAATCTCTGCAATGATAGAGACGGCAATCTCCTCTGGTGTGACCGAACCGATAGGAAGACCAATTGGTGAATGAACCTGAGCCAAGACCTCATGGGCAACTCCCTCTTTCTCCAAGGTCTCAAATACTAACTTCACCCTTCTCTTACTTCCCATCATTCCAATATAAGCATGCGGTTTTCTGGCAATCTCTCGTAGACAGTCCCTGTCATAATAATGGCTTCGGGTCACAATGACAAAGTAGGTATCCTGGTCGCTTGGAAGTTCTGATAGAATCTTTCGATAATCTCCCACCAAAGCCTTACCTGCGCCCGCTGCCTTACCAGCATCTGCGAACTCCTGACGGTCCTCTACCATCGTCACTATAAAGCCTACCATGCGGGCAAGACGTACCACTTCTACTCCTACATGACCGCCTCCGCAGATTACCATGTGTGGCTTCTTGTTGATATATTCTGCATAAACTCTTGTCTCATCTATGGTCACAATCCCTGTTGATGAGAGTTCTATAATCTCTGATTGATGAGCGGCGAGAAATCCATCTGGTCTTGACAACCACTGACATTTTCCTTCCTGGATGATACTATGCTCTCCAGAATACCTTCCGTCGAGGACTGTAACGCCGAGCTTGCGCACGGAATCCTTATCCTCTGCAATTAGGCCATAATAGTCTTCAATCATTTCTTTCCTCCATCGGAATCTCTGCTCTTTAATTTGAAAATACAGCTGAAAGTAATGATGCCATCTTTCCAATCAACTTCGATGGTACCACCATAATTCTTCACGATACTCTCTGCTACAGAAAGACCAATACCATAGCCAGATTGATTCGAATGCGCTTCATCTTCGCGATAGAATCGATCAAAGAACTTGTTATAATCAACATCGGCTCCCGCTTGATAGCTGTTCCTGATATCTAGATGAAGCAGTCTGCCAAGGCCAAGTGTTCCTTTGGTAGTATAAAGCTCCGCAATAACCTGTCCCTTCTCATCGCAATATTTGAAAGCATTGTCAATCAAAAGTGAAGTCAGCTGTCGAATCTTTGCCTCTTCTGCCCTCAGAGTAACGTTCTCCTCAATATTCTTATGAAATGTGATTTCTCCCTGTTTTGCTAAGGAATCAAAAGGATCCAGAGTCTCCTGTACTGCTTTTGATACGTTAATTACCGAGAGTTCCTCCTGATTATCCTTCTCCTCTGCCCGGGCGATGGCAACCAGATTCTGAATCAGGCCATTCATACGGTCGACCTGCTTCATGGTCGACTGGGTCCATTCACTCTCCCCATCCATCATCTCAATCACTTCCGTATTGGCACGAATGACTGCAAGAGGAGTTTTCAATTCATGGGATGCGTTGGTGATAAAAAGATTCTGCTTCTTGGCATTCTCTATCTCCGGTGCAATCATCTTGCGAGACATCTTGCGGACAAGCATATAGGTAAAAATCAAGCCGATAACAAAAATCATAAACAGGCTGTAAAACAGCTTGTGCTTTGTGTCAAGATGATTCGAGCAATCCAAAAAGACGATCAGTCTGCTTCCATTGTCCATCTTAGTGATCTTATAGTAATACTTTCCATTTCTTCCAAAGCCAAACATATCCTCCTTTAAAGCTTTTATGGTAATCGCTTTCGCCTCTTTTTTGGAAACTTCCGCGATATGATTGAGAGCTAACCGGGAAATGTCGTTATTCTTGTCAACTTCCACTGCAAAATACCGGACGGAATAACGGAACTCCGAGGAGAAGTTATTTAAGTCTTGTTCCTGCCTATCAGTGGTCTTCTGATTTTGCCGATCAATATCCCCCTTATTATCTGAGATATAGGTGAGAACCGTGTAGATCTGTCTTTGTGCGGAGATGGTATAGACTGACATGGTAAAAACTCCGAAAAAGAACATAACCAAAGACATGGCTCGCATAAAAATCCTGATAAATTTATTGCGTATCCGTCGAATGGCTTTCTCATTCATTCCTGATACCTCCCATTATCGATTAATCAGACGGTAACTTGCCCCTTTCTCCCCCTCAAGAATGAGATTTGAGGCGATAGATTTCAACTTGCCCCTTAGGTAAGAGATATAAAGATAGACCGTATCTGCATTGGCTTCTTTCTCATTTTTCCAGACATGGTCCAGGATATACTGTGTATCAAGTTCCCGATCTGCATTCATGATAAGCATCTGCATCAATTCAAATTCTTTGATAGAAAGACGGACAGAATTCTCGGCTTTCAACTCAAAGCTAGCCGCATCAAGCTTGGTATCTCCATAGGCGAGATTTTCACCTGAGTAATCTGTCTTACGGCGAACCATGGCACGAATTCTTGCTAATAACTCTTTCATAGCGAAGGGCTTAGTCAGATAGTCATCGGCCCCGGCATCTAATCCGGCTACACGGTCATCAACCTCTGCTTTAGCAGTAAGCATCAAAACTGGTGTAGTGATATTCATACCGCGCATCTTCTCTAACACTTCCATGCCATCCATCTTCGGCATCATAATATCCAGAACGACCCCGTCAAAACTATCTTTCTCCAGATGGCTAAGCGCTTCCTCTCCATTAAAAACAGGATCCACCGTATAACCGCTGTGAGTAAGAATCGCCGTGATTGCTCTATTTAAATCTTCGGTATCTTCTGCTAGTAATAATTTCATATTCAATGTCCTCTATCTATTCTTTATCTCTTCCAAAATCATATCACGGAGGGTCTGCATGGAAACATCCGTCGAAGCAAGTTCATCCGCACAGCGTTTGAGCTCTGAGGAGATCAGTGCATCATTGGCTGCCTTCTCCTTCTTATAGTGAATATGGTGCTCCAGAGAAGCCCAGGTATCCATGGAGATTGTGCGAATCTGAATCTCCGCATAATATTTATCCTTAATCTTAAGGATCAAGTGAAGGCTGCGATAGCCGCTCTCCTTGGCATGACGGATATAATCCTTCTCCTCCACAACTTCAATATCATCGAAGTGTTCTAGATAATCCCTGGTCCGATATACATCATCAAGAAATGCACAAACTACACGAATTCCAATTGCATCATGAATCTTAAAAAGAGCCGATTCCCTGGTCACAGGAAGACCTTTTCTGATACATTTCTCCCTCATGCTCTCTTCATCCTTAACTCTGCCGAGAACATGCTCAATCGGATCCATACCAAGCTCAGCTTTGAGCTTCTTTCGCAGGTCCTCGATTCGGTCCATCAGTTCGTTCTTAATCTCTTCAAGATTACCATATTCACTTCCATATAAACTTTCCATATCTATCTCCGAACTCTACTCATCAAGATCAGGGAATGGTATCACATCCGCCATATTCTTATCATGTTCACCAATCATCTTTTCCATCCAGACCATATCATACCAGGAATCAAACTTATAACCAATATCGTGAAATCTTCCCACTAACCGATAGCCCAGGGTCTGATGAAAATGAATACTGTCCTTACTGACATGAGGATCCTCATGACCTTCTTTCGGACAGGTGATACAGGCATTCATATTGGTCAGATTCATCTTTCGACAGATGTCTTCCAATGCCTCATAGAGAATCCTGCCCATGCCATTCCTCCTATGATTTCTATCTACATAAATTGATGTCTCGACTGCCCAGTCATACGCTGCCCTCTCCTTAAAGGGACCAACATAAGCATAACCGACGATTTTACTACCCTCTACCGCCACAAAGTAAGGATACTTTTTAAGCGTTGTCTCAATCCGACTCCTCATCTCCTCTACAGAGGGAACCTGGTATTCAAAAGTAATCGCTGTGTGGGCAACATATGGTGCATAGATAGCTTGAATCGCTTCTGCATCCGAAGGCATCGCTGTTCTTATTATAATATTATCCATAAAAAAACTCCATTCAATTCACGAATTATTCATATTCATATATTTAAACAGTTACTATTCATGCATTATATCTCTCAGTGCTAAATAAACTACTGGCGTTCACTTGCATACTGGACAACAAAAAGACCCCTCGGTTATTTCCAAAGGGTCTTAAGTGAATCATATATTTCAAGATAATCTAAATGTGAGCAACTATGCTAATGCAGCTGTTACGATAGCCATCTTGTATACTTCTTCTCCGTTACATCCACGGCTTAAGTCGTTGATAGGAGCATTCAGTCCCTGAAGGACAGGTCCAATTGCCTCGTATCCGCCAAGTCTTGCTGCACACTTGTATGTGATGTTACCAGCATTGATATGTGGGAAGATCAGTACGTTAGCATGTCCTGCTACCTTAGAGTTAGGGAACTTAGTCTTTGCTACTTCTGGTGATACAGCAGCATCGAACTGCATCTCTCCATCTACATCAAGGTATGGTGCTTCTTTCTTGATCTTAGCAGTAGCATTCACCATCTTCTTAACAGAATCACCCTTACCAGATCCATTAGTAGAGTAGGAAAGCATAGCAACCTTAGGATCTACCCCGAAAATCTTAGCAGTTCTTGCACTCTCTACAGCGATCTCAACAAGCTCATCCTCAGATGGATCAATGTTGATAGCACAGTCACCCATAACATACGTCTGAGCACCTTCTTTTAATAATACGAAGCAAGAGCTTACACACTTGTGTCCTGGTTTTGTCTTAATCAGCTGGAGTGCTGGACGAACAGTATCGGCTGTAGAGTATGTTGCTCCACCAAGAAGGCAATCTGCCTTGCCCATCTTTACAAGCATTGTTCCAAAATAATTGCTCTTAAGTAAGTTAGCTCTTACCTGAGCCTCTGTCATCTTACCTTTACGGAGCTCAACCATCTTTTCAACCATAGGCTCAATCTCGTCATAGTTAGCTGGATCGATAACCTGTGCCTTGCTGACATCATATCCGCCTGCCTTTGCAGCTGCCTCAACATCTGCCTTAGGGGATAAGAGGATGACATCCATAATGTCTCCCTTTAAAAGACGGTCAGTTGCCTCAAGAATTCTGGAATCTGTACCCTCCGTAAATACGATTGTACGTCTCTGTCCCTCTTTAAGCTGTTTTGTAAAATCATCAAAAATATTCATCTTGATTCCTCCATTGTATTTATATGAAATATAACACTCAATTTTTCGTACGCTACCATCTTATCCCTTTTTGTACCATTTCGTCAATAGATTTTGGTTAAGTATATTTTTTTGTACTTTCGGGGTAATTTATTGACAACAATTTGTCAAAGACAGTCGGCCTTTTCTCTCCCGCAATGTTGCATTAACCTAATTATTAATTATTTTAAGTGAATTTTTTGTGAGAAAGGGCACAAAAAATAAGTGCAATAGTCAAAACAGTCTGTTCTGGCAATCACACCCTTCGTATTGTACTTTTATCCTATTATTTATCCTCTGCGATTATCGTAGGTTGATTGACGGATTCTTAACAGTATTCTTATTCCTCATCAATCGTCTCGATCTCTTTTCGCATCATGAGCATCTGCCAGTCAATCTCTGCGATCTCTTCTGCGTAGCTTTTCAGTTTTTTGCGCATCTTTTTCGCTGTCTTGCTATTATTCTTATAGACCAGCTGATGATCTAAGATTGCCCAGTAATTCATGGCAACAGATCTAATCTGAATCTCAAGCTGACGCACATCGAGTCCTCTGTCAGAAACATCAATAATAAGGTGAATGCTTCGATAGCCGCTCCTTTTAGGATGGTCAATATAATTCTTCTCTTTGATAATCTTAATACCTGGAATGTTCTTAATCTCGTCTGTGACGACGTAAACATCATCCATAAAAGAACATACGACACGAATTCCTGCGATATCATTCATCTGGTAGAGCGCATTATCTAAATTGACATCCTTCCCTTTATGCTCTAATTTTCGCACAATACTCTCTGGACTTTTCGCCCTCCAAGTCACATTATCGATGACACCGCGATCTTCATTCATGGAAAGCTTCTGATTCAACTGATAAATAATTGGAATAATCTCCCAACTTATTCTGCTGCACTGTCCCTTGATATCCTTCTCCTGGAAAATCCTTGTCAGTTTTTCAATCATCTGCTCCCGATTCTTATCTTTCGCCGATTCTTTCTTTGCCAATGGTTTCACCTCCTCCTCTTATTATGCTATTACCTTTCTTAATTGTAACCCCAATTATTTGCAGAATTCCACTCCGCATGCTTAATTATTATAACGTGAATTGGTGCGCTAGATTCTTACATCTCTCTTAAGCTTCCCCTCGTAATCTCCTCCTAGGTAAAGGAAATGTAAACGACTCTTGAAAGATAGGTGGCAAGAATATTCTCCGCCTCTGTGGAACAATACATATCTGTTCCACCAATATCGCTACAGTCTATATAGTCAAAATCTCCCTTCTGAATATCTGTCGCCTGATAAATGCGAGAAAAATCAAGGACGATATTCCTCTTTTTATTCATTTCTCATCACCTCATCTATAAACTGTAGCAAAATTATAGAATCCTGTCAATTTGTGCATGAATCCGAATAGTTTTCATGATACGATAAGGTTATCGTTTATAAAGATAGCTGTGTATTTTATTTTTACCTGGAACGCGGCCAGAGATATGATCTCCCTGCGCGGGGAGGAGGAAGAACTCCCCCTCCTCCGGGAAGTATTCCTGGTCCTGACCGATACCAGGCAGGAGAATCTCCGGAGACGGCCTCCGGTACCTCAGACATAAAGATGCCGGCAGCCGGGCAAGTGCCCCGGACCGGGATCCTGTCCCGACGTATGGGAAAGAAAAACCGGGGACAGAGTCAGTATTCAGCGGAAGAAGGACGAAAAGGGGATCCTATCTTACTTCCGATGGAAGGATGCTGAACGCGGATGTGAACGGTGCCGCCAATATCATCCGGAAATACCGGGAGAGCGGTCTCCAGAAGGATACGGAATACCTCTTTGGAAAGATCA
>JAXJRI010000113.1:0-7954 GCA_036310685.1 Lachnospiraceae bacterium
CCGAATAGAGATTATTATAACACATTCGGGACATTTTCATTTTTGCTTTACCAGGACATTATCATTTTTGGCTTATACAAGCTCGTCGCTCTAAAAGCGGTAAGGTTGATTCTTTTTCATATATGTGGTATATTTTCGCACGGAGTCCCTTTAGGAATCCGTATGGTTATTGTCAGTTATTTATATATAAGGATCGTGTATTATGAAGATAGGAAGAAATGATAAATGCTGGTGTGGCAGCGGCAGAAAGTATAAAGCATGCCATATGAGTTTTGATAACAGAATCAAAGATTTTCAAAATCGTGGATTTGAAGTTCCAAATCACAGTATGATTAAGACTCCAGAACAGATTGAGGGTATCCGTGAGGCTGGTAAGAAGAATACCATGGTACTTGACTATATCTCTCAGTTTGTGAAAGAAGGAGTCAGCACTTTGGAGCTTGATGAGAAGATCGAGAAGTACACCAGAGAGATCGGTGCAATTCCTGCTTGTCTGGGATATGAGGGTTATCCAAAGAGTGTATGTATCTCTATCGATGACGTCGTATGCCATGGTATCCCAGATGCGGAGACCATCTTAAAGAGCGGTGATATCGTCAATATCGACTGTACCACAATTTATAATGGCTATTATGGAGATGCTTCTAGAATGTTCTGTATCGGAGATGTTCCAGAAGAGAAAGCTAAATTAGCTCGTGTGACGAAAGAGTGCGTAGATATCGCTCTTGAGAACACGAAGCCTTGGGGAACCTTAGGAGATATGGCTTACGCCTGCAACAAGCATGCTACAGAGAACGGATACTCTATCGTAAGAGAGATCGGCGGGCATGGCTGTGGTGTAGGATTCCATGAGGAGCCTTGGGTAGGTTATATCGGAGAACCACATGAGGGGATGCTTATCGTGCCAGGTATGACATTTACTATCGAGCCTATGGTCAACATGGGGAAACCAGATGTATGGCAGGATGAGGGAGATGGATGGACTATCCGCACAGATGACGGGCTTCCATCTGCACAGTGGGAGTATACGATTCTCGTAACTGAGGATGGAACAGAGATCTTATCCCACTAATCAAAGAAGGACACGTTGCAATCTTACAATGAATAAGGACAGGGAATCGTATGCGTAAAATTATGTTTATTGGGCGAAGTGAAGCCGGAAAGACAAGCCTGACACAGGCGATGAAGGGAGAAACCGTCACCTATCATAAGACGCAGTACGTGAATCATTATGATGCTATTATTGATACGCCGGGAGAGTACTTGCAGTCAAAGAATCTGATTTCTGCGCTTGCTGTTTTCACTGCGGAAGCAGATGTAATTGGACTCTTAATGGATGCGACAGAACCGTATTCACTTTATTCTCCGAATATTACTCCAGTATGCAATCGAGAAGTTGTCGGGGTGGTAACAAAATGTGATCATTGGGCGGCAGATTCCAAACAGGCAGCCAGCTGGCTGAAACTTGCCGGATGTAAAAAGATATTTTTTACCAGCGCGTACACGGGAGAAGGCGTTGCGGATATTCTTTCCTACCTAAAAGAAGAGCGGGATGTGCTTCCTTGGGAGATGGTCAAGGCAGAGTATGATGACCTGGGATTTGGAGATGGAGAAGACAGCAGAGATGTCGAGAGAGCTCACATCATTTAAGAGTTACAATTCATGCATTATATTAATACAGATAGTTCAAACTATTTTTCACTGACTTCCATCTGAGCCTACGCTCTGCCCTGTCCTAGTTGCTCCTTAACTTAATTAGAATCTAGGTAAGGAGCAGCAGGACAATACGGCTCAGGTGGAAGGTCAGCTATCAAAATAGCTTATTTAGCACTGAGAGATATCATGCATGAACAGTAACGATTAAAAAGAACATGATCTGATTTGTGGTGGTAATCCTTTCGATTTTGCTTTATAATTAACTTATTAAGTTGGAATTTAAGAAGGAGGGATATCAGATGCGAGGATATGAGAAGGTTCAGATTCTCAAAGAGAATGGGGTTACTCTGGAAGATGTCATCGACGAGATCGCATATCGCAAGGAGACCAATGCGATGAGCAATCAGCCTAAGAATGAGGCTTTCATGAACATGACATTGAATGAAGTCCTCAGAGTGAAAGAGATGTGGAACGTATAGGAACTGATTGAGGAGGAACCGTTTATGACGGTTCCCCCTTTGTAATTATGTCAGTAGCCTGGAGGGTAATGAATTATGAATTTACATTCCTCAGATTTTAAGGAGATAGCGAGTGAGGCGTTAAGGGGCCACAGATTCGGAGCGACACTTGTCATGCTTGTTGCCATGGTTTTTGGTGTCTTTTCTTCCTCTGTTATTGTGCTCACTGCCCTGGGATTGATTGATGCCCTGATTTATCAATATTTTGATGGGTCGGTAGGGCCTCTGATTTTTCTCTATATTGTGACAACTGTAGTTATGATCTTTCATTTCTTCTTTGGAGGAGTTGTAAATCTTGGATATGTCGACTACAATCTTGCGCTTTTGGATCGACGCAAGGCAGGAGTAGGACAGTTGTTTGCTTATTTCGGAAGCTGGTGGAAGACGATTCTGACCAGAATCTATCTTTTTGTGGTAGAAGGTATTGGATATCTGGTTTTTATTATTCCAGGTATCTATCTCTCTTTGAATTATTCGATGGTCTATTATATCATCGAGGAAAAACCAGCATTTTCTGTGTCAAAGGCTTTGAGAATGTCCAGGCGAATCATGTCTGGCAATCGACTCCGGTATTTTAATCTTCAGCTGAGTTTTATCCCATGGTATCTTCTGGGATTTATCACATGTGGAATCGCTTTCCTTTATGTGGTTCCATACAAGAGGGCGGCAGAAGCAGCATTTTACAATGAGATTTCCGAGAGGGCTGACGTCTATTATGGACGTAAGCAATCAGGACATGCACGATATTAGAGTTTATCCTTCTGAACAAGACAATAAATTAACTTGAAGATAAGGCAGGTTCTTGTTAAAATAGTGATATTAAGCGTGTATTTTGTGCAACTTCACAAAAACCGACATAAAAATAAACATAGGAAGGACTATTAGTTATGGATGTATTAGGCAAAAAATTATCAGAGAAGACGGAAGCTGCCTACAGAGACATCACTCAGGGATTTAAATATCCGATTAAGTTTTTAAAGATGGATCCAGCCAACAGTGAGGATGTTGCGAGACCAGTTGCCATGGATACTGGAAAGAAAGAGTTTATCATCAAATTGGATCCAGGACTATCTAAGAAGTTATTTGAGAATGCCCTCATTCGTGATGTTATCTACTGTCAGCAGATGAACGAGGACGCTCCTCAGCTTCTCCCGTTAAAGAGAAATGACCAGGACGCAGAGAAGATCGCTATGATGATCAGCTCCGTAGTCATGGATATTGATGTGGAGAATAAGTTAAAGAAGTATGATATGCATCTTGATGATGTTGATACAATGCGTATGGCAGATCTCTATGAGTTCTTAAAATCTGGACAGGCACAGCTGAATCCAAAGTTCTACCATGTTTTCACGGGTCTTCAGATTGCATTGCTGTACTTTACTACTTCTAACAAGGAGAATGTTGATCAGATTATCGAGACATTCTATCTGTCAGACCCAGAGGCAACCGATGAGATTGATAAGTATGTCGATATCTTGAAGAACTATGGAGTGGATGATAATAGAGCTATGATGCGTTCTATGCGCAGGCTGGCGGTAGCCTGTGGTATGAAGGATCGTACCCAGATTATCTACGAAGGTAAAGTTACTCGAGTTTAAAACACATATAAAGTGTTGTGAAGACAACATATTAGACGAAACCTGCATGTTATGATATGATAACATGCAGGTTTCTTTAACTATCCTGGCTATGGTTCAGAGCAGTTTTGAATGGAAAGTTTAGCAATGACAGGAATTGGAGTAGTATGAATATTAGAGAGTATTTAAAAGACCATCGTGTGATCACGGATGGGGCGATGGGAACATATTTTGATGAGATAGATCAGAGCCATATGCTGTGTTCGGAGGAGGCTAATATTCTCGAGCCAGAGATGATTCTGAGGATACACGAATCGTATCTTGAAAATGGTGCTAATCTGATTCGTACCAATACATTTGCTGCGAATCACGCGACAGTGGAAGATGTGGTACTGAAGAACCCGATGAGAAAGGCCAGTTTTACAGTGGAAAGTCTGATTCGATCTGGCTGGAATATCGCCATGGAAGCGGTAGGGGAGGCAGAGAAGAAGGGGCATCCTGCTTTTGTTGCAGCAGACATTGGACCTATCCCAGAGGACGCTGAGTCGAAGGAGGAGGAGATTCTCAAGGAGTATTATCATATCTGCGATATTTTCCTTCAGGAGGGTGCAGAGATCTTTGTCTTTGAAACCTTTCCAGACGAGACTTATGTCCTGGCGATGGCTGAATATATCCGAAAAAAATGTCAAAAAGCTTTCCTGATCGGACAGTATGTATTTATTCCATCGGGATACAGCCGTACTGGCAGATATTATCAGTCAGTAATCAAGAGATCTATTGAGAGTGGACTGCTTGATTGTGTCGGCATGAACTGTGGTATCGGAGCTGCCCATATGGAGAAGTTCTATAAAGATTACTTTACCAAGTATGATTATCCGAAGGCAGTCTATCTGTCGGCTCTGCCAAACCGAGGTTACCCTAAGATTGTGCGTGGTAAAGCAGTGTACAGTGATTCTGCTTCCTACTTCGGACAGAAGATGATGGAGATCGCAGAACTCGGAGTCAGCGTTATTGGAGGATGCTGCGGTACCACACCAGAGTATATCCATGAGATTGCTGACCGATATGACAAGCTTCCACAGAGTCGGAAGACTGGACGACATCTGGTAATTAAGGTGACAGCATCTGCTTCTACTGTAAAGGAAAAGGCAGTGGAGGAGACTAAGGCGGAGGAAGACCTACTGACACGTGCCAGACGTTTCAGGCAGAAGCTGGAGCGTGGGGAGAAGGTCTGGGCTGTGGAAGTCGACCCGCCATTCGATGGAAATGTGGAGAAGCTGACAGAGGGTGTGAAGCTTCTTAGGAATTCCAAAGCGGATATTGTAACAATGGCGGATTCTCCACTGGCTAGATCTAGAGCGGACTCTCTGCTTACCGCCTCTAGAATTCAGGCAGTGACAGGAATGCCAGTAATGCCGCATATCGCCTGCCGTGACCGAAATCGTATTGCAATGAGAAGTGGACTTCTTGGAGCCCACATCAATGATATCCGTAATATTTTTATTATTACAGGCGATCCTGTCGGTCGAGATGAGAGAGATTTCACCAAGAGTGTATTTGACTATAATTCCATAAAATTAATGCAGTATGTCAAGAGTATGAACGAAGATGTGTTTGAGGGGGACCCTTTCTTTTACGGAGGGGCACTCAATCAGGGCGGACTTAATCCTGACAAGATTGCTGACCGGATGAAGCGGAAGATGGAGTCCGGATGCGGTTATTTTATGACCCAGCCAGTCTACTCTCAAGAAGGCATGGAACGTTTGGCTTATCTGCAGAATAAGACGGGAGCTAAGATCTTAATTGGAATCATGCCCCTCGTCAGCAGAAGAAATGCGCTCTTTATCCAGAACGAGATGCCTGGCATCTATGTGCCAGACAGCATTGTGAATCAATATCGTGAAGATGCAGATAGAAAAGAGTGGGAGGAAGTTGCTATCGAAATCTGTACGGAGATGTTCCAGGCAGGAGAAGATATTGGAGCAGGATATTATCTGATCACACCATTTAACCGGGTCGCTCTGATGAAGAGACTGATGGATCGGTTTAAAGCTTAAGAGGAGTTGCCATGACAAGAGACGAATTATATCAGAGAATCAGTGACCATCCAGTCATTCTGGATGGTGCGACAGGGACAAATCTCCAGAAAGCAGGGATGACTGCTGGAGTTTGTCCAGAACAGTGGATTATTGAGCACGAGGATGTTCTTGTGAGATTACAGAAAGAATTTGTGGAAGCAGGAACAGAAATTCTGTTAGCACCGACATTTTCTGGAAATCGAATTAAGCGTGCTGATTACGGCCTGGAAGATCAGGTGGTGACTTTAAATCAGAAACTGGTGGCAATCAGTCGAAAGGCAGCGGGAGATACCGCACTGGTGGCTGGAGATATGACCATGACAGGTCAGTCTTTAGCTCCTTTAGGACCATTGACCATTGAAGAACTCATTGATGTTTATAAAGAGCAGGCGTCTGCACTTGTCGGTGCTGGTGTGGATCTCTTTGTTGTGGAGACGATGATGAGTCTGGCTGAGACCAGAGCAGCAGTTCTCGCAATCCGTGAGGTTTGCGATCTTCCGATCGTTGCTTCGATGACCTATCAGGAAGACGGAAGAACTCTTTACGGCACGGACCCGGAAACCGCAGTGGTTGTACTGCAGAGTCTGGGAGCGGATGTGATTGGTGTCAATTGTTCTACAGGACCAGCAGAGCTTGTGGACATTGTCAAAAGAATGTACCAGGTAGCCAAGGTTCCGCTGATGGTAAAACCGAATGCAGGTCTTCCAATAATGATTGAAGATGAGACCATCTATCCGATGGGACCAGATGAGTTCGCTTCTTATGGTGAGATTTTTGTTAAGGCAGGTGCAGGAATGATTGGTGGATGCTGTGGAACGACCCCAGACCACATCAGACATCTCTCCTTAAATGTTGAGGGTCTAAAGACCCTGCAGCCGATAGAGCATGCCCCGGCAATGCTTGCCAGCGAGAGAAAGAGCCAGAAGATTGAGCTTGATGGACCTTTCCTGATTATTGGAGAGCGCATCAATCCAACAGGCAAGAAGAAACTGCAGGTTTGTCTTCGCGCCGGTGATCTTTCTATGGTGGAAGAATTTGCAGAGCAGCAGGAGGAGAAGGGAGCGCATATCTTAGATATCAATATGGGAACGAATGGGATTGACGAGAAGGATATGCTTTTAAAAGCAATCGACCGTGTCAGCATGGTATCCTCTCTGCCAATTTGTATTGATACCTCTTATGTGGATGTGATGGAGGAAGCTTTACTCCATTATCCAGGACGAGCTCTGATTAATTCCATCTCATTAGAGTCTGCAAAAGTTGATAAGCTCTTGCCATTGGCAAAGAGATACGGTGCTATGTTTATCCTGCTTCCAGTGTCAGATCAGGGTATCCCGAAATCGCTGGAGGAGAAGAAGGAGATTATCAGAACTCTAGTTAAGAAGGCAGATGCCTTAGGGATTGACCGGGATCAGATTGTCGTGGATGGACTGGTAGCCACAGTAGGAGCCAACAATAATGCAGCATTAGAAACACTTGAGACCATCCGTTATTGTAAGGAAGAACTTGGCCTCTTTACAGTTATGGGACTTTCTAACATATCCTTTGGTCTCCCGGAAAGATCCTTCGTAAACGGTGCTTTTGCAGCGATGGCGATTCATGATGGATTGACGATGGCAATTGCTAATCCAAACAACCAGATGCTGATGGGAATCTCATTTGCTTCCGATCTTTTACAGAATAAGCCGGGAGCAGACCTGAATTATATTCATCAGGTTCAGAAGATGGGACCGATTTCTATGACGTCGGGCAGTAAGACAAATGCTGTTCTATCAGATCAAAAGGGCAAGGCAGAGAGGGCAGATAAGGAAGCTGACAGTCAGTCCCCAGTCTATGAGGCGGTTCTTAAGGGTAATCAGAAGAGTATGGTAGCACTGGTGAAAAAAGAATTAGACCAGGGGCTTTGTGCGAAGGAGATTCTTGATAATCATCTGATTGCTGGAATTAATAAAGTGGGAGAGCTTTTTGATCAGCAAATCTACTTCCTGCCTCAGCTTATCTCAAGTGCCAACGCCATGAAAGAGGCGATCGCTTACTTAGAGCCTCTCTTAGAGGACGGCAGGGAAGCGGGGGATAAGCCAGCGATCATTATCGCCACAGTGGAGGGCGACGTTCATGATATCGG
>JAXJRI010000114.1:0-7399 GCA_036310685.1 Lachnospiraceae bacterium
ACTGTGCACCAGGTAATGCTGGTATTGAGGAGTTTGCTGAGTGCGTAGATATCGGACCGATGGAGTTTGATAAATTAGTTGCTTTTGCAAAAGATAAAAAGGTTGATCTAACCATCATCGGAATGGATAACCCATTAGTTGGCGGTGTCGTAGATGCTTTCGAGGCAGAAGGACTTCGTGTCTTCGGACCGAGAGCCAATGCAGCAATCATCGAGGGTTCCAAAGCATTTTCTAAGGAACTGATGAAGAAATACAACATTCCAACGGCTGCTTATGAGACATTCGATAACGATCAGGAAGCACTCAAGTATCTTGAGACTGCCAAATACCCAATCGTATTAAAGGCAGACGGATTAGCTCTTGGTAAAGGTGTTCTGATTTGTGAGAATCATGAGCAGGCTGTTGACGGCGTGAAAGAGATTATGGAAGATAAGAAGTTCGGAGATGCCGGCAATAAGATGGTCATCGAGGAATTCATGACAGGTCGTGAGGTTTCTGTTCTTGCTTTCTCTGATGGAAAGACGATTAAATGTATGACATCTGCTCAGGACCACAAGAGAGCCAAAGACGGAGATCAGGGACTGAACACAGGCGGAATGGGAACATTCTCCCCAAGTCCTTTCTATACCAAGGAAGTGGAAGAGTTCTGTGAGAAGCATGTATACCAGCCAACCATCGATGCTATGGCAGCAGAGGGACGTCCATTCAAGGGAGTTCTTTTCACCGGACTGATGCTGACAGAGGATGGACCTAAGGTTCTCGAGTACAATGCACGTTTTGGTGATCCAGAGGCTCAGGTAGTACTTCCTAGAATGAAGAACGACATCATTGACGTTATGGAAGCGTGTATCGACGGAACACTTGACCAGATAGATCTTCAGTTCGAAGACAATGCTTGTGTCTGCGTAGTTCTTGCATCGGATGGATATCCAGTATCCTACGAGAAGGGATTTGTCATCAGCGGACTCGAGAAATTCAAAGATAATGATCAGTACTTCTGTTTCCATGCTGGAACCAAGCGCACTGAGGAAGGCATCGTGACAAACGGAGGCCGTGTCTTAGGTGTTACAGCTCTTGGAAAAGATTTAAAAGATGCTCGTAAGAATGCTTACGCAGCAACAGAATGGATTGATTTCAAGAACAAATATATGCGTCATGACATCGGACATGCCATCGACGAGGCTTAAGTTTGTAAAAATTTTGTATCATATCGTAAAGAATACCAGACCGAATTTTACGGCCTGGTGTTTTTTTGTGCCAAAAAACTTTACCTATTTGCGAACAGAATATCCAAAAAAATAAGGAATATCGCAAAAAAAAGCCGTATCTTGAAAGCTGTATACAATTTATATCCATTTTACTTTCAAGTAATTGGATATTTACCCGCCCATGGTAGGATAGTCATTGAAATTTAAGAAAGAAGTAGAGAAGAAGTAGATAAAAATGGGAAAAGAAAAAACTAATACGAAAAGAACAATTCTAACAGTCATCATTTTGGTTGCAGGACTTGCATTTCTATTATGGTCCGCATTATTCGATTGGAATAAGATTAATCAGTATAAAGCATACGATACCTCGTCCATAACCTATACGAAGGCAAAGGTTATCAAAGTATTAAAGAATGATGTAGAGATAGATCCTTTGGACAAGGGAAGAGTACTGGGAGGACAGACTTTAAAAGTAAAACTTCTAGAGGGTAAAAATAAAGGGAAGGTACTAGAGGTCGACAACTCTATCACAGAACTTCACAATGTCTATGCGAAAAAGGGAGCTACGATTCTTATCTGTGCAGATGAGCCAGAGGGAGTCACCCCATACTATACCGTTTATAACTACTATCGAGAGCCTGGAATCGGAGCACTGGTAATGGTCTTTGCCGCTGCAATGTTATTTGTCGGCAGAAAGAAGGGATTCAGAGCTTTACTGGGACTTGCCTATACGATGGGCGTTGTAGTGTTTTTCACGATTCAGGCGATTTATCATGGCTTTTCTCCATACACGGTGGCATTCATCACAATATTTGTCAGTTCCATTATTAGCTTAATTTTACTCAATGGGATTTCTAAAAGAAGTGCCTGTGGTATGGCAGGAACATTACTTGGTACGCTTTTTGTAGGAGTGTTAACCTTGATTTTTAACGCAATTTTCCATATTAATGGATTCAATACAACGGATGCGGATTCTTTACAGCTGGTTAACCAGGTAACGGGATTGTCGCTCCAGAAATTATTATTTGCGACTGTTCTGATTTCTGCACTTGGAGCGGTAATGGACGTTGCGGTATCGCTTACCGCCTCCTTGGATGAGCTGATCACAGTCAATCCTAATCTGACAAAAACTGAAATTATTCAGAGTGGGATGAATATCGGTAAAGATATGATTGGAACTATGAGTAATACGCTGATTTTAGCGTTCGCGGGTTCCGGCATGACCATGATGTTATCCCTTATATCTTTTGGATATAGCTTGAGACAGTTTCTCTCTTCCGATTATTTCGCTGTTGAGATGTCTCAGGGAATCTGTTCCACGATTGGAGTTATCATTACAGTTCCGATCACATCAATCATCTGCGCTTTCGTTTTAAATAAGGCAGATGAGCACTGATTTTGCTATGAACGGTACCACGAGAGTGGACTGTATTATAGATGTTACTTATAAGATTCAACGATGTGGGTGCAGATATCAGCTTGAGTGAAAAAACATATCTGCAACATTTGATGAGAGTCAATGTACGAAAGGAGCATTAAGATGAGTTGTTTCAAAGACCTTAACATGAAGAGAAAGATGGTTGCTGCAGCTGCAGCAATGATGGTTCCAGTATTTGCTGCATGTCCAATGGGAGCTATGGCTGCAGATACAACAGCACCAGCTGCACAGGAGGAGCAGCAGACCACACCTGAGCAGTCTTCTGTCACAATTGGTATCGGAAGTGATGAAAGTTCTGTAAGTTTTACCTGGTTCTATAATGAAAATGAAAATGAAGCATCTGTAAAAGTTGCTAAGAAAGCAGATCTTGTTGATGGAAAGATGCCTGAGAATGCAAAGGTATACAAAGCAGAGATTGCGAAAGCAGTTAATAAAGCTGGATATTACACCAATAAAGTTACCGTTGATGGTCTTGAGGCAAATACAGAATATGCTTATCAGTTAGTTAACGATGATACACAGTCTGAAGTTAAGACTTTCACAGCTTCAAAGATTAAATCGGATAAGAGCTTTTCATTTGCATTTGCTGGTGACCCTCAGATCGGTGCATCTGGTAATGCAGAGAGTGATACAAAGGCATGGGAGAAAACTCTTGATTTATTAAAGAATAACGATAAATTAAATGACATCTCATTCTTACAGTCTGCTGGTGACCAGGTAAACTACTACTGGGGTCGTGAGAGCGAGTATGATGGATATCTCAACCATGATGTAATTCAGAGTCTTCCAATGGGTGTATCTGTAGGAAATCATGATGCTAGTTCTCTTGGATATGGCGACCATTTCAATATGCCTAATGAGAGCAGACTTGGTCAGACAAACACATATGAAGAAGGTTACAGGGGCAATGATATTCAGTGGTATTATGGAGTAGATAATTCTAAGAAGACTGGTAAGGATGGTGGAGATTTCTACTATACTTATGGAAATACTCTTTTCATGGATATCGACAGTAACAGTAAGAGTATGGCTGAGCATGCTCAATTCATTAAGCAGGCAATCAAAGCTACAGCAGATAAGGACATTCGCTGGAAGGTTGTTATGTTCCATCACTCTATCTACTCTGTAGCCAATCACGCTGACGAAGAGGATATTCTTCAGCGTAGAGCAGGATATGCTCCAATCTTCAAGGAAAACGGAATTGATGCAGTATTACAGGGACATGACCATGTTTATGTAAGATCTTATCTGATGGATGGCGAGACACCATTAAAGGATGATACATATTATGATACTGCAGACAAAACATCAGCTACGAATGCAAAGGGTATCCTTTACGTGACAGCGAACTCCGCTTCAGGATCTAAGTACTACACGATTCAGAATAAAGACTTTGACTATGCAGCAGTCAAGAATCAGGAGAGAGTTCCTAATATCACTAAGGTATCTGTCACAGATAATTCCTTTAAGGTTACAACCTACAGAACAAGTGACATGTCATTAGTTGATGAGTTCACTCTGAATAAGGCAAAAAACACACCAGAAACTAATGCAGCCGCAATTGCAAAACTTCAGCAGGAGCTGAATGATACAAAGAAAGAACTTGATGATACAAAGAAGCAGCTTGCTGATGCAAAGGCAGATACAGAGAAGAACACCGCAAGACTTGATGCCCTTCAAGATAAGGCAGATAAGACTGAGGAAGCTCTGAAAAAGACACAGGCTGACCTTCAGAAAGCTCAGGATCAGAACAATACTGATGCAGATACAATTGCAAAACTTCAGAAATCAGTTGATGATCTCAAGAAGAAGGTTGACAATGTAGCTAAGCAGACTGATAATGCAACATCCACACAGCCTACTAAAGCTCCAGCTGCTACTGAAGCTACTGAAGCTACTGTAGCAGGTGTTCAGTACAAACTTGTTGGAACAGATGCTCAGGCAGTAAAAGCTGTTGACAAGAAGGCTAAGAAGGCTAACGTAAAAGCTTCTGTTCAGATCGGTGACAAGAAGGTTAAAGTAACATCTATCGCTCCTAAGGCATTCAAGAGCAATAAGAACCTTAAGACAGTTGTAATCGGACAGAATGTTGAGACAATCGGAAAGAACGCATTTGCTGGCGATAAGAAGCTTCAGAAAGTAACTATCAAGAGTACAGTTCTTAAGACAGTTGGAAAGAACGCATTCAAGAAAGCTGGTAATAAGAAGACTGTAGCTAAGGTTACTACAAAGGCTAAGAAGAAAGCTTACAAGAAGCTTCTCAAGAAAGCTGGATTCAAGGGTATTGTTAAATAATAGCCTTACCTGAGGGATATAAATTAAATGCTAACCTTTAATACGCATTAAAAATAAAAGCCATCGCTACTTATGCAGGTCATAGGCAGCGGTGGTTTTTTATGCTTAGCATGCCAGTGAACTGCCACTGGCAGTTCGGCATGTTGTATATTATCTTGAATATCTGGAAGATAATCTAATTAGATCGTTACAAACGTAGAGTTAACTAGTGATGTATTGAAATGTAGGGTCAGCTGGGGATGAATGAAAATGAAGTGGATTATTCAAAAATAGACAAAAAGAAAGCACCGTCAACGAACAACGATGCTTTATGGAGGGTTTGCGAGAACCGTAATATAGAAGGAGGAGTACGGTTCTCAGCATTTGATATATTGAATAGTTGAAATGGGGTTTGTTGGAATTTCATCTCATCTACAATTCAGAGTATATGCTTTTTTGGTACAGAAAGCAATATATTACTTTTACAAAAAAGTGTATACAGAATTCATTTTCTTAGTTGTTTTTGACAAGTAATTTTTTGCGCATAATAAAAATAGACAAAACGTAAGAATTTGTCAAATATAGTATTGACATTATTTTTGATACCTGCTATAGTGTATACAACAATTATTTAACACATTAAAGTCTAGGAACAAAAGTAGTAATTGTCACGTGCGTTCATAACAGAGAGCCGGGCAGGTGAGAGCCGGTATGAATCGTGGGAATGAATGGATTTGGGAGATGCAGGGTGAATTTGAGTAGCCTTTGCCGCGTCCTCGCGTTATAGGGGTACGATATCGAAGTGATTCTGTATCTGAGTTTAGAGATAGTACAGTTCCTGAGAGTCTAGAGATTTATAGATTGTCAGGTTTTTTTAGGGTTTTAACCTAGATAGCTGTATTAATTAGGGTGGTACCGCGGATTATATTCGCCCCTGACATGATTTGTCAGGGGCTTTTTTGTTACCATGCATGCACAATGGACCGCCAGTGGATGTCCATTGTGTCTGCTGTGAAGTCCATGGATCATTACCTTTAGGTCGATAACGGGGAATGCAGAATAGAGATTAATAGATAGAAAGGAAGGCAGCATGAAGCATATCAGGAGAGCATACAGTAAGACAGTGAGCATCATTGATGAGACTGCGGTAGGAATCTATCAGAGCTATGTGGGTGACCATGTGGGATTCCTGCTTGAGAGCTACGATAAGAACAATGGCAGATATGTATTTATCGCCAGGGACCCGGAAGAGATTATCAGGTCGGATGAAGATCACCTACTGATTTTAAGAAAAGATGGCACAACTTTAAAGCTGGCTGGAAATCCGGTGGATCTGCTTAAAATCTACTATAGTGATTTTGAGATTCGAAAAGACAGCCCGATGGCTTTCTCCGGTGGACTGGTTGGAGCTTTAGGATATGACTTCGTAAGGTATCAGGAGAAGCTCCCAGATAACAATCCAGACGAGATTGGAATTGATACCATTCAGCTGATGTTAGTGACTGAATTCCTTTCCATTGACCATTTAGAAGAGACTATGACAGCGGTTGTCATAGAGGAAGATAATGAGATTGGAAGACAGAGAGCTGAGAAGAGATGTCAGGAGATGGTGAGAGAAGCATTGGCTAATATTCCTCCTGCCTATCAGCATCAGGAGCCGGACGGCAAGATTGTCAAACAGTCTGACAGCCTAGATCAGTACACCAAGAAGGTAGAAAAAATCAAGCACTACATCGTGGAAGGACACATTTTCCAGACCGTTCTCTCTCAAAGATGGACCATCGAGACAGGAAGACGAGGTTTTGATCTTTATCAGGAACTTCGAGAGATTAACCCTTCCCCATATATGTATTACTTCAAGTTTGAGGATTTCGAGATTATCGGAAGCTCTCCAGAGATGATTGTCAAGAATCGGGAAGGCAACGTCATGACTTGTCCGATTGCAGGAACCAAGCCGAGAGGTAAGACTCAGGCGGAAGATGATCACAATGCAGAGATTTTAATCAAGGATCCGAAAGAGAGAGCCGAGCATGTTATGTTGGTTGATCTTGCAAGAAATGACATGGGAAGGATTGCAGAATTCGGAACCGTCAGAGTCAATGATTTCATGCACATCCAGAAATATTCACACGTTATGCACATCGTTACTTACGTAGACGGCAAGAAGAGGAAAGACCTTCATCCGATTGATCTCATGTGTTCCTTCCTTCCGGCAGGTACTTTATCTGGGGCTCCTAAGGTAAGAGCAATGGAGATTATCGATGAGTTAGAGGAAGTTCGCAGAGGCCTTTACGGCGGGGCAATCGGTTACATAGACTTCGATGGAAACATGGATTTCTGCATTACCATCCGAACCATGGTCAAGAAAGGCAATAAAGTCTACATTCAGGCTGGAGCCGGGATTGTAGCAGATTCTAATCCAGAGAGCGAGTACAACGAGTGTGTCAATAAAGTGAAAGCATTAGCTAAGGTACTGGTG
>JAXJRI010000115.1:0-20371 GCA_036310685.1 Lachnospiraceae bacterium
CGAATAGAGATTATTATAACACATTCGGGACATTTTCATTTTTGCTTTACCAGGACATTATCATTTTTGGCTTATAGCAAGAAGCAAGTAATGAAAAAATACTTGACATCCACTTGCAATTATGTTAACATACCATTCGTATGCCGCATGGCAAGGTTTGAAAAGTTCTGCATGCGCAGACACCGAAGTCGGCGAGTAATGATATAGGAGGTGCCATATGTACGCTATTATTGCAACAGGTGGTAAACAGTATAAAGTAAGCGAAGGCGATGTTGTCCGTGTTGAGAAACTTAACGTGGAAGCTGGATCTTCTTATACATTTGACCAGGTATTAGTTGTAAGTGGTGACGAAGTTAAGGTTGGTAACCCTACTGTAGCTGGTGCTACTGTAGAAGCTTCTGTAGTTGGCGACGGCAAGGGTAAGAAAGTTGTCGTTTACAAGTACAAGAGAAAAACTGGTTATCATAAGAAGCAGGGTCACAGACAGCCATATACAGAGGTTAAGATCGAAAAGATCAATGCTTAATCTCATTATTGAGTGAGCAGGTTTAGACCATGATTAAGATAACAATCTTACGCAAGCCGGACGGAAATTATAAAGAAGTTCGGGTATTCGGTCATGCTGAGAGCGTGGAGATGGGTGCAGACCTTGTCTGCTGTGCGATTTCCACCCTGACAATTAATCTTGTCAACAGTCTTGAGAAGTTTGCGGATGATGAAGTTGATGTCATCGATAATGATGACCTTGGACTTATCCAGATAACATTCAAGGACGATAAGAATTCTGATCAGGCGAAGTTGCTCTGTGATTCCTACACATTGGGAATCTCACAGATTTATTTCGGGAATGAGTATGATTCCTGGTTGAAAGTAACAATTAAGGAGGTGTAACAACCATGATGAAGATGAACCTTCAGTTCTTCGCACATAAGAAGGGAGTCGGTTCTACAAAGAACGGCCGTGATTCTGAGTCCAAGAGACTTGGTGCGAAAAGAGCAGACGGACAGTTTGTAAAAGCTGGAAATATTCTTTACAGACAGCGCGGGACTAAGATCCACCCAGGCGTTAACGTTGGACGTGGTGGAGATGACACATTATTTGCATTAGTAGATGGTGTTGTTCGTTTCGAGCGTAAGGGCAGAGATAAGAAACAGTGCTCTGTGTATCCAGTAGCATAAATTATATCTTTGGATTGTTGTGCGGCTTCAAAATTTATATTTTGAGGCCGCTTTTACATTATCCAGGTATATAGATTCGAGAGCTTAAAGTGTAAGGCTTTAGAATCCATCATTTAAGTATAGATAGAAAGGATGGAGAGACATGGCGAATACATTCGCGGACCGTGCCCGCATCTACATCCGTTCCGGAAAAGGCGGCGATGGACATGTCAGTTTCCGCCGTGAGAAGTACGTACCGGACGGTGGCCCAGATGGCGGAGACGGCGGTAAGGGTGGCGATCTGATCATACAGGTTGATCCAGGTACCAACACCCTTTATGATTATAGACACAAGAGAAAATGGTGCGCAGGCAATGGACAGGAGGGAAGCAAGCGCAGGTCCACAGGACCTAGCGGTGCGGATCTGGTATTAAAGGTTCCTGCCGGCACAATTATTAAGGACGCAGAGACAGGCAAAGTGATTCTTGATATGGGTAATCGCAAGGATCCAGTTGTTCTTTTAAAGGGCGGCAGAGGCGGCAAGGGCAATATGCACTATGCTACTTCCACCATGCAGGCTCCTAAGTATGCTCAGCCTGGTCAGCCAGCCAAAGAGCTTACGGTTGACTTAGAGCTGGAATCCATCGCAGATGTCGGTCTGGTTGGATTCCCGAATGTAGGTAAATCCACCTTGCTTTCCAGAGTGACCAATGCGAACCCTAAGATTGCTAACTATCATTTTACTACACTTAAGCCAAACTTAGGCGTGGTAGATCTGGCAGACGGCAGGGGTTTTGTCATCGCAGATATTCCTGGAATTATTGAGGGAGCCCATGAGGGTGCTGGTCTTGGATATGAGTTCTTACGACATATCGAGAGAACAAAAGTGATGATTCACCTGGTAGATGCAGCTTCTGTGGAAGGCCGTGACCCGGTTGAGGATATCAAGCAGATTAATCATGAGCTGTCTTCTTACAACCCAGAGCTTGCCAAACGCCCTCAGGTTATCGCAGCCAACAAGATGGATGCACTTCCTCCGGAAGATAGGGAAGAAGTCATCCATCGGATTGAAGAAGCATTTGCTGACCAGGAGATTAAGGTGTTCCCAATCTCTGCTGTCAGTGGAGAGGGATTGAATGATCTTCTGTGGTATATCTATGACATCTTACAGAAACTTCCTCCAGAACCAGTAGAATTTGAGACAGAGTTCTACATGGATCTTCAGCAGGACGACGAGGAAGAACAGATTGTGGTTGAGCAGGTTGAGCCAGGTGTCTTCAGTGTAACAGGACCTAAGGTAGACAGAATGCTTGGATACACCAACTTAGAGTCTGAGAAGGGCTTTGAATTCTTCCAGAAGTTCATGAAGCAGAACAAGGTATTAAAGCGCTTAGAGGAACTTGGTATCGAGGAGGGGGATACCGTCAAGGTATATAACCTTCAGTTCGATTATTATAAATAAGAGGGATAAGGAGATAATATGACATCAAAGCAGAGAGCATATTTAAAGGGTCTCGCACAGAAGATGGACCCAGTTATGCAGATTGGAAAAGCTTCCCTGACTCCAGAGGTCATAGAGGCTGTTCGTGAAGTGATCGATAAGAGAGAGCTTGTCAAGATTTCTATCTTAAAGAATTGTTTTGACGATCCTCATCAGATGGGAGAAATGCTGGCCGAGAGAACAAGATCTGAACTTGTTCAGGTGATTGGAAAGAAGATCGTGCTTTATAAGCCTAACAAAGATAAGCCAAAGATCGTTCTTCCGTAAGACTGATTGTTGATTTTAGAACCGCTCGGACATAACCTTTATGTCCGGGCGTTTTTAAACCTTTAAGAGATTTATGGAGGATAAGATGAGACGTAAAAAGGTCGGAATTATGGGGGGAACCTTCAATCCCATCCATTTTGGACATCTGCTCCTGGCAGAGACAGCATATCATCAGTTCAATCTTGACACCGTCATGATTATGCCGACGAAGAACCCATACTATAAGAAGATGGGCAATTCAGTGACAGAGCAGGACCGTGTCAACATGGTGACATCTGCAATCGCAGATAATGATCATTTTATACTTTCGAAAGAAGAGCTGAATCGAGATGGCACCACATACACAGTAGATACATTGGAGGCTCTTACAGCTTCCAATCCAGATACAGATTACTATTTTATCATGGGAGAGGATTCTCTCTATCACATTGAGTCCTGGAGAAATCCTGAGAGGATTCTGGAACTTGCTGTGATTCTGGTGGCTGCCAGAGGAGGAACTTCTGGATCGCTGATGAGTCAGATAGAGTACATCGAGGATAAGTTTGATGGAGATATCAGACTGTTAGAAGCACCATTTCTTGAGATCTCTTCTAACGATATCCGAAGAAGAGTCCGTGAGGAAGACAGCATACGATATATGTTGCCTAAGTCCGTCATCGATTATATCTACGAGAAGGGACTTTATAAGCCGGATAAGGAGTAAATGTCTCATATATTAGAGTACGCATATATACTTAAAAGTACCAAGCCTTCGCCTGTTTATGGTTAGAATAAAATATTTATCAAGAAAAGTTAACAAAATACGACGACAAGACATCGAGACATTTCTTAAAAGGTGTGCTAAAATAGAAGGGCTAACGTTAAGTTTAAGGAAAGAGGATCATTACAGTGAAATATAGAGAAATTTGTAAGGAACTCAAATCATTGCTCAGTGAGAAACGTTACGAGCATACAAAGGGAGTAGAGTACACTTGTGCCAGCCTGGCTATGCGCTACGGGGCGGATATGAGGAAGGCAAGGATTGCAGGACTTCTTCATGATTGCGCTAAGTATCTCTCTCCAGAGAATAAGATTCATTTCTGTAAGAAGTACGAACTTCCAATCTCAGAGTTTGAGGGAAAGAATCCAGAACTGCTGCATGCTAAGCTTGGTGCATGTTTTGCTCATACGAAGTATGGGATTGATGATGAGGAGATTCTTTCGGCTATCACATGGCATACGACTGGTAAGCCTGAGATGAGTCTGCTGGATAAGATTGTGTTTATCGCAGATTATATTGAGCCAAACAGAGACAAGGCGGAAGACCTTCCGGTTGTGCGTAAATTAGCTTTTGAAGATATTGACAAATGTCTCCTTAGAATCTTAAAGGATACTGTCGCATATCTAGCTACCACGAATAAGGTAACCGACCCTATGACCCAGAAGACTTACGAGTATTATTCAACAGTAATGTCTGAAAAATAAAGTATTATAATTTCTATTAGGAGGGAAAGATGAGCCAGTCAACAGATATGGTAAAGCTCGCCGTAGCCGCACTTGAAGATAAGAAGGCAGAAGATATCCAGATTCTTGATATCAGCAAGATTTCAACTATCGCGGATTATTTTATCATTGCCAGTGGTTCTAACCGCAATCAGGTTCAGGCAATGTCTGACAATGTCGAGGAGAAACTTGGCAGAGCGGGTTATGAACCTAAGAGCATCGAGGGATTCCAGTCCGCAGATTGGGTTCTGATGGACTATATCGATGTGATCGTTCATGTATTCTCAAGAGAGAGCAGAGATTTCTATGATCTTGAGAGAATCTGGAGAGATGGAAAAGTAGTTAAATTAGAAGATCTGTAAGTAATATATAAAGCAAGAAGGCCCACACAGATTATCCTAATAATCTGCGAGGGCCTTCTTGCATATATAAAAGTATTATACGACTGATTAATTAGTCTAATACAAGAGATGGTGCGGCATAAGTACGAGCTGCGAGTTCCTGATTTAACATATAGAGTGCTCTCTTGTCATCAGCGAAGATATTCATCTTGTCAATGAGATCCTGAGCATTCTTCTCCTCCTCAACCTGCTCTTTGATGAACCAGTCAAGGAACTGTGTGGTACGGAACTCTTTCGCATCCTGAGCTGCGGCGTAAATGTTGTCAATTAAGCTTGTGACAAACTTCTCATGCTCAAGCTGTCTGTAGAGCGGATCCATAATCTCTTTGAAATCTGTGTCAGGCTTCTCGATAGGTTTTAAGACAACCTTCTCATTATTGTTGTGGAGATAGGTATACATTAACATACCATGGTCCATCTCTTCCTGTGCCTGTACATGGAACCAATTAGCGAATCCATCTAAACCGTAAGCATCATACCAGTTAGACATATCAAGGTAGAGATATGCTGAGTAAAACTCTTTGTTAATCTGGTCATTCATTAACTCATAAACCTTCTTATCCATTATAGTATCCTCTTTCTAAAATAATTTGCAATATAATTTGTACCGAAATTCGGCTGTGTAAATCCATATAGCGATTTCGTTATAGCACATATCAATCGTTCCGTCAAGGACAACAATATGTTCTTAGATTTGAGGAGAAATCCCGAACAATTCTGACAAAACACTTGTTTTCTTTCTGCTTTCATGATATTATAATTAAAACGTATGTTTGCAATGTATGTTCGTATGAATGCGCTATGATTGGATAGATAGTAAGGAGTAATATTATGACATATGGTAAGATATCGAAGAAGCAGCAGGAGATTCTGGACTTTATCAAGCAGTCGATCTTGAATCGGGGATACCCGCCAGCAGTTCGTGAGATCTGCGAAGCAGTTCACTTAAAATCTACATCTTCCGTGCATTCTCATCTTGAGACACTCGAGAAGAATGGATACATTCGTCGTGACCCGACCAAACCGAGGGCCATCGAGATCTTAGATGATAATTTCAATCTCACAAGAAGAGAGCTTGTGAATGTGCCGATTATTGGAACCGTAACTGCCGGTCAGCCGATTCTTGCAGTTCAGAATATTGAAGGATATTTTCCTCTGCCACCAGAATTTGTGAATAACTCTCAGACCTTCATGCTGAAGGTTAAGGGCGAGAGCATGATCAACGCTGGTATCTATAATGGAGATTATCTTTTAGTAGAACAGACCAGTACCGCTGCCAATGGAGAGATTGTAGTCGCGCTGATAGAAGATTCTGTTACCGTGAAGCGCTTCTATAAGGAGAAGGACTATTACAGACTTCAGCCTGAGAATGATATCATGGATCCGATTATCATTCCGAAGAGAGCAGCATTTTCTATCCTTGGAAAGGCGATCGGACTTTTCCGTAGTTTTAAATAAGAAGGGCAGGATTGTGGTAGTCGTAAAGCGACGGAATAATCCGTAGTCACTTTTGACAAACACATCATAAGATTCCATGAAGGGCACTGAGCACAATCTGATGCATCAGTGCCTTTGTTGCCTAGCATGCAAGATGGACCGCCAGTGGCTGTTCATCTTGTTCCTCATTTTATACGTCAGAGGATATATCTTTCCTCTCGTTAGTATGTTATACTGTTAACAAAGTTAGATTTTAACTGTAAAGATTTATGATATCTGCGCAGAAAAGGTCATGACAATAGGGTAGGGATTCCTATGCCTTGATAGGGGGCATAGTGTCTTCCTTTGTAACATTTCCTTTCTGCGTGCCAGGAGGGATTTTTTTATGATTAAAATAGCAATCTATGGGAAGGGCGGCATTGGAAAGAGCACGATCACATCGAATCTTGCGGCAGCTCTCAGCTATCGTGGAAAGCATGTGATTCAGATTGGTTGTGACCCTAAGGCGGATTCTACCAGCAACCTCTTATCTGGAAAACCTGTTCAGCCGGTAATGCAGTATCTTCAGGAGCATGATGAGGATCCAGAAAGTCTCTCCCAGATTTCCGAGAGAGGCTACGGTAATATCCTCTGTATTGAGACTGGTGGACCGACACCTGGTCTTGGATGCGCGGGACGTGGAATTATTGCCACCTTCAACCTGTTAGATGACTTGCAACTTCTTGAGACGGAGAAGCCGGATGTGGTTCTTTTTGACGTTTTAGGAGATGTTGTGTGCGGAGGCTTTGCTGCACCAATTAGAGAAGGTTTTGCGGAGAAGGTGCTGATCGTCACTTCTGGTGAGAAGATGGCTCTCTATGCAGCCAATAATATTAACCAGGCGGTGAAGAACTTTGAGGACCGCGGCTATGCCAGCGTGATGGGAATCATCTTAAATCACAGAAATATCGACCATGAGACTGAGCGAGTAGAGGACTTTGCCAAAGAACATGGTACGAGAATTGTCGGTGAGATCCCTAGATCGCAGGATATCAATGATGCAGAGGATCTGGGTAAGACCGTGGTGGAGATGGATCCGACTCTTCCAATCAGTCAGTGTTTCTTGGATCTGGCGGACAAGTTATTAGCGGAGGCATAAGCTTATGAACAATCAGGCTATGGGATATACAGCGCGCCAGCTCGCAGAGTTAGGTGGCGAGAATCTCCCAGAACTTTATGATACTGCCAAGCATCTGATCTATTCTTCCCCTGCGACGTTAGCTTATAACTCTCCAGGTGCGGAAGGATTCGGTGTCAAGCGAGCTGGTCTGGCGATTCCTGGATCGGTAATGCTGATTGTATCTCCAGGATGCTGTGGTAGAAACACCTCGATTGTCAGTGCCATGGAGGCTTATCACGACCGTTTCTTCTATCTGACCATGAATGAGACCGATTTGATTACTTCCCGTCATCTAAAGAAGATTCCACAGGCAGTGGAGGAGATTGTCCGTCATTTGGACAAGATTGGCAAGAAACCATCGCTTGTGATGATCTGCATCACCTGTGTGGATGCACTTTTAGGTACTGATATGGAGAGAGTGGCCAGAAAGGCAGAAGAGAGAGTGGAACTTCCAGTTCGACCTTGCTATATGTATGCACTGATCAGAGAGGGTAGCCGACCTCCGATGGTTCATGTGAGAGAATCGCTCTACTCACTTTTAGAGCCAAAGAAGAAGAGACCGACCTCAGTGAATCTGATGGGATTCTTTGCTCCTTTAATCTCGGATTGTGAGATCTTTGGATTGCTCAGAGGAATTGGGGTGAAGAAGATCCGGCAGATTTCTACCTGTCAGGATATGGATGATTTTTTAGATATGGCAGAGGCCAACTTTAATCTGGTCCTTTTTCCGGAAGCCAGAGAGGCGGCAGGTGATCTTGCTGAGCGTCTTAAGATTCCTTATATAGAACTTCAGAGATTCTATCGGGTCGACCGGATTGAGGCACAGTATCATGCCCTAGGTAATGTATTAGGGACAGATCTGGAAGATGAGCAGGCGAAGGAGGAGGCGATGGCAGCCATAGAGAAGGTAGAGGAGGAGTTCCCTCACCTTACCTTTGCCATCGGAGAGGCCATGAATGGCATTCCATTTGAGTTGGCAGCATCTCTCCTCTATTACGGATTCTCCGTGGCAGAGATTTATGGCAATCCTTCTCCTGCCTATGACCGTTATATCAAGGAGATTGCCGAGATGAGCCCAGAGACCAAGATTTACTCCAACATGGAGCCGACCATGGTCTACTACGATTCTGGACAGGCGAAAGTGGATATTACCGTGGGCAAAGATGCCGCCTACTATCAGCCGGATGCCATGCATTTACTCTGGAATGAGGATGTCCAGCCTTATGGATATGCTGGGGTAAAGAAGTTCTTTACAGAAGTTTATGAGATGGCAAAAAAGAGAGCCCAGAAGATGCGGGCAGACAAGTTTGTGAATGGACTGGCTGCCGGTTTGAAAGATGACCGGAAGGCAAGAAGACAGGCTGTGATCGCACAGATGATGGTGGAAGAAGAAGCCAGACAGAAGCAATCAGGCCAGACAGAGAAGGGAGAAGAAGAATGAGAGGATTAAGACTGTATCTTACTCCATTTGCTCCCGACCAGTCAGGCGCTGTCTCTGTCCTCTATGAGGCAGGAGGCATGATCGTCATTCTGGATGCTGGCGGCTGTACTGGTAATATCTGTGGCTTTGATGAGCCAAGATGGATGGAAAAGAGAAGCTGCGTCTTCTCAGCTGGTTTAAGAGATATGGACGCGATTTTAGGAAGAGATAAGCTCCTGGTGGAGAAGATCACCAAGGCCTCAAAGCGGATTGGAGCTTCCTTTATCTCCCTCATAGGCACACCGGTTCCTTCGGTTATTGGAACGGATTATCATGCTCTTTCCCATCTTTTAAAGAGAAGAGTAGATCTGCCGATTCTGACGGTGGATACTGACGGCATGGAGCTTTATGACAAGGGAGCTTCGAAAGCTTATGAGGAGATCTTTCGAGTGTTACAGAAAGAAGACCTTATAAAGTCAGCGGATGAGAATAAGGATTCCAGGGATGAGAATAAGGAGAAGACGGTAGGGATTCTTGGAGAAACACCGCTTGATCTGATTAGTCAGAAAGATCTCGGTGTGATGGAAGAGATTTTAGCTAAGGATGGCTATCCGAGGGTGCTTCATTACGGCATGGGTGCTAACTTTGATGACATGACAGAAGCAAGCTGTGTGGATAAGAATCTGGTGGTCTCCCCCGCAGGACTTTCTGCTGCACGATTTCTAAAGAAGCAGTTCGGGATAGAGTATACGATTGCCTATCCTGCCCTTAAAGACGCTTTGAATCGTTCTCTGGTTTCTCTGTATCAGGAAGAACTTCGGAAGCAGGGAGCTTCTGAGGATGAGATCACTTCTATGGCAGGGATGGAGTTAGCCCTTTCTACGAAAGATAAGAAGATATTGATCGTGCATCAGCAGGTGGTGGCAGAAAGTTATGCTGGTCTTCATCCGGAAGCTTCCGTAACTACAGCGACCTGGTTTATGACAGACGAAGAGATTGGATCCCATACCATCAAGCTTAAAGAAGAGGATGACTTTATCAAGCTGGTTGCTAAGGAAGATTATGACATGATTATAGCGGATCCTGTCATGAAGACGATGGTCCCAGACTACCATAATTTGTGGATTCCGCTGCCGCACTTTGCGGTTTCCGGAAAGTATGAGAGATGATGACTATGGAAGATCTTAATCTTAAGAAGAATAGAAGAGGACACGAAGGAAAGGTGATCAGGCGTTACCAGGTTTACGGGATTGTCCAGGGAGTGGGCTTTCGGCCTACTGTGGCAAGACATGCGGCTGCCAGTCAGATATCCGGCCACGTCTCCAACAAGGGGCCTTATGTCGAGATTCTTGCCGCTGGTTCCGAAGAAGAGGTTACGACATTTCGAAAGCTTTTAGAGGAACAGCCTCCGAAAAGATCCGTGATCTTGAAAATTGACCAGGAAGAGGTGGGCGAACCTTCAAAAGAAGACAGTGATCTGATTACCCAGGGAAGATTTGAGATTATCGAGAGTGCCAAGACGAGGGGACAGATCTTCATCTCCCCTGATATCGCTATCTGTGACGACTGCAAGCGGGAGCTTTTTGATCCAAAGGATCGGAGATATCTCCATCCCTTTATCAACTGTACCTGTTGTGGACCGAGACTCACAATTTTAGACCATCTCCCTTATGACCGCAAACGGACCAGCATGAAGCATTTTCCAATGTGTACAGACTGTGAGAAAGAGTACTACGGTCCGGAATCCAGAAGATATGATGCTCAGCCTGTCTGCTGCAATCACTGTGGACCAGAGGTTTATCTTTACGAGACGAAAGATATCGACCCAAAAGATGAGGGTGGCATCGACCATGCAGACCTTATCGGCAAGTCTGCAATCAGTCGGGCAAGAGCAATCCTGTCCTCCGGCGGCATCCTTGCAGTGAAGGGAATCGGAGGTTTTCATCTCTGCTGTGATGCGACCAATGAGGTTGCTGTGCAGACTTTGAGGGAACGAAAGCCACGTCCTTCCAAGCCCTTGGCAGTGATGATGAAAAATGAGAGTGTGGTCAGAAGAGAGTGTCAGCTTGCGCCTAATCAGGAGGAGATCCTGTGCGGACATCAGAAACCGATCCTTCTTCTTCCCAAAAAGGAAGGAGGTAAGATTTGCCCGGGAACGGCTCCGGACAATCCTTTCTTAGGAGTGATGCTTCCCTACGCTCCGATTCAGCTGCTGCTTTTTGATTATCCAGATGGGATCTCAGTTTCAGACTGTCTGGTCATGACCAGCGGCAATGTGTCAGGAGCTCCGATCTGTCGGACGGATGCGGATGCGATCAGCCAGTTATCCAGAATGTGTGACGCAATTCTTTCCAACAATCGACCGATTGTGACCAGGGCGGATGATACGGTCCTGGATTTCTATCACGGAAGTCCATACATGATCCGTCGTTCGAGAGGTTATGCCCCTCTTCCAGTCTTGATGGAGCATTCCTTTAGGGGCAATGTGCTGGCTGTCGGCGGGGAACTTAAGAATACCTTTGTCTTAGGAGTAGGAGAATTATTTTACCCTTCCGCCTATGTGGGAGATCTTTCGGATGTGAGAACGGTTCAGGCACTTCGTGCCGCGGTTACCAGGATGGAGGAACTCCTGGAGACCCAGCCGGATGTGATCGTTTCCGATCTTCATCCGGGATATCAGTCGACTGCTTTGGCAAAGGTCCTGGCAGATCAGTCAGGCATTCTTCTCTACCAGGTTCAGCATCACTATGCCCATGTGGTCTCCTGCATGGCAGAAAATGACTATCTGTCCCCGACGATTGGTCTCTCATTTGATGGGACAGGATTTGGAAGTGACGGCACGATCTGGGGCGGAGAAGTCCTTTTGGCAGATCCGCTGAGAAAAGGAGTTGAGGTTGCCCGTCTGGCTTCCATCGTTCCATTTTGGCAGATTGGAGGAGACCTTGCCAGCCGGGAGGGCTGGAGGATCGCAGTCTCCATGATTTACGGTCTCTACAAGAGAGGCCTGCTTGCAGAGGACCCTTCTAAGGTGATCGAGGTCCTGGAGCTCTGTTCGAGTCAGGTTACAAAGGCGCAATTTGCCATGTATGATCACCGACTCAATGCGGTCAGGTCCACCAGTATGGGGCGACTTTTTGATGGAGCAGCTGCAATCCTGGGAATCAAACAGTCCCAGACCTTTGAGGGAGAGGCAGCCAATGCCTTAGAATTTGCGGCTCTTCGTTATGAGAAGAAGAGATCCGATGCCATGGAAGATCCAAAAGATTTGGAGTTTACTTACCCTCTGCTTCGTGAGGAGGATCGGCTCCTGCTTTCGACTGACCATCTGATGGCAGAATTAACTTCTTCTTTCTTAGCGGGAATCCATGAGCAGCAGGATTTAGACAGAGAGGGAGACATCTCCTCTCGGAAGCTTACCTCCCTTCAGGAGTTCCTAGCCTGGAAGTTCCACCAGGGACTTTCTCTGATGGCACTGGAAGCCTGCCGAAAGGTTCGGGAGAAAACCGGTCTTTCGACAGTAGCTCTTTCGGGTGGCTGTTATCAGAATACCCTTCTCCTGAAACTGACAGAGGAGAAATTACTTGCGGATGGTTTTCAGGTGTTAAGACACCATCTGATTCCACCGAACGATGGCGGAATCGCTCTGGGACAGGCTGTGATCGCAGACTGTCAGAGAGCATTGGAAGAAGTGTAACGATAGATTATTAGCAATTGAAAATTATCAAAAGATTAGAAATAGAAGATACTAATGACAAGGTCAGGACCTGTTCCTGACTGGAAAGGAAAGCTTATGTGTGTAGGTTTATCAGCAAAGGTAGTAAAGATTAATCAGAACGGGACCGCAATTGTCGATGCCTCTGGAGCAAAGCGCGCGATTTCCGCACAGCTTTTGACAGATTTAAATCCAGGTGATTATGTGATGGTTCATGCAGGAGCAGCCATCGCCAAGATTACTGAGGAAGATGACAGTGAGACAGACCGTCTCTTGGAGGACTTATAGTATGGCAGAAAGTACAAAGGCAGAAACCAAGAAAGATTCTTTAAAGAAGGCGGTAGATATTCTGAGAAGTTATGACGGACCTGATATCCGAATCATGGAGGTCTGCGGAACGCATACTCACGAGATCTTCCGTCAGGGCATCCGTAAGATATTATCGCCGAAGATTCATCTGATCTCTGGTCCGGGATGTCCTGTCTGTGTGACACCAGTTGATTTTATCGATGAGGCAGTCTACCTGGCTTTGGAGAAGGGCTGCACAGTCTGCACCTTTGGTGACCTGGTTCGTGTGCCAGGAACCAAAAAGAGCCTGCAGCTTGCCAGAGCGGAGGGAGGAAAGGTGAAGGTGGTCTATTCTCCACAGGATGCAGAACTTTATGCCAAGGATCATCCGGAGGAGGACGTGGTCTTTCTGTCCGTGGGATTTGAGACCACAACGCCGTCAAACTGTCTTGCCGTGAAAGCTGCGATCTCAGATGGAATTCACAACTTTTCTCTGCTGTGCGCCAATAAGACCATGCCGGGGGCTTATGAGGCGATGAAGGATGCGACAGATCTCTATTTATATCCAGGCCATGTTCATGCCATTACCGGTACAAAGATCTGTGAGGATCTGGTCAGGGAAGGAGTGTCCGGTGTCCTGGCTGGCTTTACCAGCCGAGAGCTTTTGACTGCGCTGGCAGTAGGGGTGAAGAAGTCCCAGAAGGGGGAACCTTTCTTTGAGAACTGTTATCCGAGAGTGGTAAGACCAGAAGGAAGTCCACAGGCACAGAAACTGGTGGAGGAGATGATGCAGCCAGTGGATGCCATGTGGCGGGGAATCGGAGTCATTCCTCAGTCTGGCATGGAGCTAAAGGATACTTATGCTGCTTATGATGCCAGAAAGAAGTATCAGATTCCTGCCATGAATGGAAAGGCTAACCCTGCCTGCCGCTGCGGAAGCGTCTTAAAGGGAGAGATCACTCCGAAAGACTGTCCGATGTTCGGTAAGGCCTGCCTTCCAGAGCATCCGGTCGGAGCCTGCATGGTCTCCTCAGAGGGGGCCTGCTCCGCCTGGTATCTCTATCAGGATCAGGTCAGCAAGCTTTAATACGTAAGAGAAAGAAGGAAAGTAATGTTTCATGATACCGTAACTCTGGCTCACGGTGCCGGAGGTAAACAGACTGCAGAGCTGATTCACAAGGTGTTTGAAGCTCATTTTACCAATCCATATTTTACTGCAGACGATGCCTCAGTTCTTCCGAGACCGAAGGGCAGCATCGCCATGTCAACAGACGGCTTTATCGTCTCTCCAGCTTTTTATCCAGGAGGTAACATTGGAAAGCTGTCAATCTGTGGGACTGTCAATGATTTATCCTGTATGGGTGCAAAGCCTCTCTACATGACCTGCGGTTTTGTCATCGAGGAAGGCTATCCTATGGAGAAGCTGGAACAGATTGCTGCTGCCATGGAGGCAACTGCCAAGGAAGTCGGTGTGGTTTTAGTTGCCGGCGATACCAAGGTAGCGGAAAAAGGCAAGGCAGACGGTGTCTTTATCAACACGACTGGAGTCGGGGAGATTCTTGAGGGAGTTCACACCTCCGGAGCTTATGCAAAGCCAGGGGATTCCATCATTGTGACAGGAGATGTAGGCCGTCATGGATGTGCCATCCTCTTAGCCAGAGATGAGTATGGAATTGAGGCAGATGTGACCAGTGACTGCGCACCTCTTTGGCATCCAGTTGAGGCTGCTCTTAGTGCGGTTCCAGACATTCATGTCATCCGTGATGCCACCAGAGGCGGTGTGGGAACGGTTCTTTATGAGATCGCCAAGGAGAGTCATGTGGGAGTCGAGCTAGCTTCTTCTGACATTCCAGTGGATCCTGCTGTGAAAGGTGTCTGTGGAATGCTTGGACTGGAGCCGCTCTATTTAGCCTGTGAGGGAAGATTGGTCATGATTGTGCCAAAGGAGAAGGAAGAGAAACTCCTTACCATTCTCCGTGCTCAGAAATATACCGAAGGGGCTGCCGTGATCGGTCATATCACAGAAGAGATGCCAGGCCGAGTCGTAATGACAACGGAGATCGGAGCCAAAACATTTCTTCCTGAGCCAGGTAACGAACTGCTGCCAAGAATCTGTTAATCCTGAGAGGAGAAGGTTATGAATGTAAGAGTGAGCAAGGACCAGCCGACTCGGGTGGCGGTGATTTCGATTATCATTGAGGAATCCGAGTCAGTAAGAGATGTCAACCGTCTGCTCCACGAGCGGAGTGAATATATCATTGGAAGAATGGGAATCCCCTATCGTGCGAAAAAGATTAACCTCATCAGCGTGGCAATCGATGCTCCGCAGCCGGTGATCGCAGAACTTTCCGGAAAGGTTGGACAGCTTTCCGGAGTGAGTGTAAAGACTGCTTATTCCAATGTAGTGACACAGACAGACGGCAGTGTGAATATCAAGTAACAGAGGAGAGTGGAGTGTATGTTAAAAAGAGTCGGAGGGCCGGGAACGAAAGAAGCCAGAATTCCAATTGGAAGGGCTGCCTTTCCCAAGCCCTTTATCGGTCAGTTAGAATACAATCCGCCAGTGCATGAGAACTGGAATATCGTCCATACAGGAATGCTGCTTCCAGGGTCACACCAGATCTATGTCTGCCCGGATAACTGTATGAGGGGAGTCATTATGACAGCAGATGAGATGGATGCAGGAAACCGTTTCTCCTGTGTCCTTCTGACGGAGAAGGATGTGGACCGAGGTAAGATTGACGAGACCACCATTGAAGGGGTGACTCACTGCATCCAGGAACTTCCCAAACGACCGGAGGCGGTCTTAGTGTTCCTGGTCTGCCTGCATCATTTTATGGGCGTGGACACCAAGAGGATCTTTGATATCTTAGAGCGTCGTTTCCCGGAGATCTGCTTCCTGCCATGCTGGATGGATCCAATCATGCAGAAGACGGGGATCACTCCAGAGCAGAAAGAGCGAAAGGCGATGCTTAAGCCCATCAAAGCACTGGAGGAAGAGTCTATGGTCTCTGTTTTCGGGGACAATCTTCCCCTGTCGGATGAAAGTGATATTGCCCGCTTAGTTAAAGATTCCGGTTATACTTTAAGACAGATTCAGGATTGTCAGACTTATCAGGATTACTGTCAGATGGGACATGCCAGGGTGCTGATTACCAGGTCATTTTTCGGGGTATGGGGATTGAAACAGAAAGCCAGGGAGATGGGAAGAACCATGCTCTACCTCCCTTCCTCCTTCTCCTATGCAGAGATTCGTCGAGAACTTGACGATCTTTGCCAGGCTCTTGGAGTAGAGGATATTCCGGAAGAAGTTCTTAAAAAGGAGGAGGCTTCCTGCGAGCAGGCACTGTCTGAACTGAAAGAAGAGATCGGGGATACCGAGATTGCTATTGATGTCTTAGGTCATCCTAGACCGTTAGGACTGGCCCGTCTTCTTCTCTCCCACGGCATGAGGGTGACCTGCGTGTATCTGGATGCCATTTCTTTAGAAGAAGAGGAAGATTATCACTGGCTAAAGGAAAACCATCCGGAACTGATATTAAATTCCATCATTCACGTTTCCATGCGGAAGAAAGAGATGAGAGAACAGAGTCAGCAGAAGGTCTTGGCGGTGGGGCCAAAAGCCGCTTATTATCAGGACACCCCTTATTATGTCAATATGATTGAGGGGGATGGCGACTGGGGTTACCAGGGCATTCGTCATCTGACTAAGATGATGAGGGAAGCCTACAGGAAGCCGAAGGATTTAAAGAGCATTGTTCCGAGAAAAGGTCTCGGATGTGCCTGCGTTCTGCAGTAGAAGGGGGGGAAGAAGACCATGAGAGAAAGCTATGCGAAGACACCGGTTTATACCGGAGATGTGTCGGGTGTCGCCTCCGCCCTCTACGAGCTTGGCGGTATGGTGGTCATCCACGATCCTTCCGGCTGTAACTCCACCTATAACACTCACGATGAGACCCGCTGGTACGATAAGGAGAGTCTGATCTTTATCTCAGGCCTTGCAGAGAGAGATGCCATCTTAGGTAATGACCAGAAATTCATCGAAGATATCATTCAAGCAGCAGACCAGTTCGCTCCTAAGTTTATCGCTATCTGTAATTCTCCGATTCCGTATCTTAATGGAACGGATTTTAAGGGCATCAGTCATCTGATTGAAAAGCGAACCGGTATCCCAACCTTTTATGTGGAAACCAACGGGATGCATGACTATGTCCGGGGAGCAGGCCAGGCTTTCTTAGCCTATGCTGAGAAATTTTTATCGAGAGCCGAGAGAGATAATACAGAAGGCAGACAGAGATCTGCTAATAATGCGGACGGTCCAAAGGTTAATCTTCTGGGAATGACACCTCTAGACTTTGCTAAGGATTCTTCCCTGGATTCCCTGCAGAAGATCGTGGAGGAAGCAGGGTATCAGATTAATTCTGTCTGGTCTATGGGCGACCATGTCGAGGGGATTGACCGATCGGCAGAAGCAGATCTTAACCTGGTACTCTCTGCGATCGGCTATCCACTTGCCAAGTGGCTGGAAGAAAACTACGGGATTCCTTATGTCTGTGGTATTCCAACCCACGACTTTCGGGAAGAATATTTTGCCAGGGTCAAAGATGCTTTGACAGAAGGGAAGAGTCAGATTGCCTACCTTCCGAGTATGGAAGAGATCAGAGAAGAGGCAGAGCGAACGAAGAAGCAGGAGGCAGAGGGAATACACCGGGACCACAAGGTGGTAGCTTTGGTCGGAGAGCCCGTTACGATGGGATCTTTTGCGGCAGGCTTTCGTAAGAAATCTCTTGCTTGTCAGAATCAGAAGGATTTTCCAAATCTGTATTTTCGTCTGATTGTCCCTCTGGAAGCAGACCCTGCATTAACAGGTCCTATGGACTATCGCTCCCAAGGGGAGGAGGAGACACATCAGGCTATGGAAGCTGCAGATCTTATTGTGGGAGATCCTCTCTATGCACCGATAGTGCCAGATAGGGCAAAGCTTTGCGGGCTTCCTCAGCTGGCATATTCTGGTCGGATTTATCTTCCAGAGATTCCAGATCTTTTTACAGTAGACCTCCTCGAAAAGATTTTGGCTCTTCTTTTAACAGAGGAATAAGTAACAGCAGGAACGAGGAAGCGCAAGAGAGCACTGAAATCAGAGTTCAAAAAAGGAGAGGAAGAGAAGAAGTTCTATGGATAAATTACAGCAGACAAATGCACAGCCAGGACCAGCAGAAGCCAGGCAGGAAGGGAAGTCCTTCTCCCGCCTGAAGCGATTCTCTCTGCCTGTCGATGTCACCATTGGGGCAGAGCCAGCCACTAAGAATCAGGTTCGGATAGACCAGTTAGCCAGAGAGCATACCCTCTCCTGGGAGGACTTTCGCCTACTTCTTACCACAATGACGCCAGAGGACGAGGACTGGCTCTATTCCAGAGCCAGACAGTTAAGGGAACTCTACTATGGTAAGGAAGTCTACTTAAGAGGACTCATCGAGTTTACCAATTACTGCAGGAATAACTGCCGCTACTGTGGAATTCGAAGAGACAATCATCATCTTAGTCGGTACCGTCTAAGCAGAGAGCAGATCTTAGATTGTACGGATAAGGGATATCAGCTGGGCTTTCGAACCTTTGTCCTTCAAGGTGGGGAAGATTTATCCTACTCGGACGATGATATCTGTCAGATTGTGAGCCAGATCAAGGCACAGCATCAAGACTGTGCCATCACCCTTTCGATTGGGGAGAAGAGCCGGGAGAGTTATCAGCGATATTTTGATGCGGGAGCTGAGCGCTACTTGCTCCGCCAGGAGACCTCGAATCCGGATCATTATGCTTACTTACATCCGAAGGAACTTTCTATCGCCAATCGTAAGCGCTGTCTTAGAGACTTAAAGGAGATTGGTTACGCGGTTGGCTGTGGTATTATGGTGGGGAGCCCTCACCAGACGGTGGATCATGTGATTGAGGATCTATATTATATGAGAGAGCTGGGACCGCATATGATTGGAATCGGACCGTTTATTCCTCACAAAGATACACCTTTTTGCGATGAAGAGCCGGGAACTCTTGTGGACACCCTTCATCTTTTAGGTATCTTAAGACTTATGTTCCCTCAGGTTCTTCTTCCTGCCACCACAGCACTGGGGACCATTCATCCACTGGGTAGAGAGATGGGAATTAAGGCAGGAGCCAATGTAGTTATGCCAAATCTTTCCCCACGCGGTGTGAGGGATAAGTACATGCTCTACGACGGCAAGATCTGTACAGGAGATGAGGCAGCGGAATGCAGAAGATGTATGGAGGCTAGAATCGCTTCCACAGGATATCATGTAGTAGAAAGCAGGGGAGATTATCATGGAACAATTTTTAAGGAGTCTGGTGATCGCGTTTGCGAGAGCGCACAGCTACATTCTCTCGCTGAATGATGCCTACGAGCAGAATTTTTCGGACAAGGAATTACATTTCCTGGTGATCGGGTTGATTGGGATGGCACTGGTTGCCGTGATCTACCCGCTCTTTCAGGCTCTGAGTCACGATCATGTCTTAGTGATTGTGTTTATCTATGTCTTCACCTTGATTCTGGTGCTGACCTTTGCCATCGAGATAGGTCAAGGCTATTCCGGTACGGGAACCATGGATTTTGCCGATATTGAGTTCGGTGTGGTTGGTTTTCTGCTCTTTTTCGCCATCTTTGCTCTGATACGGACGGTCGTGATAGCAATCATAGATCTGGTTCGGGGTTTGACTGGCGGAAAAAGACGCCGTTAGTTAAGGAGAGATTCAAAGAGATTCAAAGAGCGAATACAAAAAGTAGCTGTATATAAAGAAAAGAAATCCTTCGGTGGGATCCTCATCATCATCTGTTAGGTCCTCCGAAGGATTTTTGCGCATGATTTCACTTGGTATGTTATAAAGTCGCCGCTGCCTTCTCCATCTCCTCTGGGAAGTTATCGACAAAATAGTTTTTCACTGCCTGGAAGGATTCCTCACTGATGACATGCTCAATCTTGCAGGCATCTTCCTCAGCAATCACCGGGTCGACTCCAAGGGACTCCAGACACTTGGTAAGAGTCTTATGACGGTCATAGACGCGAGTTGCCAGTGCCATCCCCTTTTCGGTCAGGGTGATATAAGAGTGCTCACCAATATCAATATATTTCTCATCAAACAGCTTGTTGACTGCGATGCTCACACTCGGTTTGGAAAAGCCAAGATGGTTAGCAATATCGATTGACCTCACCACCGGAAGCTCTTCACTTAACATGAGAATAGCCTCAAGATAATCTTCGGCTGATTCATGAAATTTCTTTCTCATATTATCTTATCGTCCTCTCTACTATAAAGTTTGTTATCTCTAACCAATATTCTACCATATTTTTAAAAAATCACAAGTTAATTTCAAAAAAAATATCATTTGTATGACTACAGTGTCCTTACTGATCATGCATGATATCTCTCAGTGTTAAAAAAAGCTATTTTGATAGCAGACCTTCCACCTGAGCCGTATTGTCCTGCTGCTCCTTACCTAGATTCTAAATAAGATAAGGAGCAGATAGGACAGGGCG
>JAXJRI010000116.1:0-13800 GCA_036310685.1 Lachnospiraceae bacterium
GGTCAAGGACATTATACCAAAAAAAGGGGGGTAATGCTCTTTTTATTTGCAAAACCCCTTGAAATAAAGCTTAACAGTTGATTTTTAAGAGAAAATATAGGTAGTATTTGACACTACCGGCAGATTTTAGGAGGTAATATCATGAAAAGTGATCAGGTCAAGAAAGGCATGCAGCAGGCACCACATAGATCACTGCTGAATGCTGATGGTTTTACAAAAGAAGAATTAGAGAGACCTTTAGTCGGTATCGTATGTTCTTATAATGAGATTATTCCAGGACATATCAACCTGGACAAGATTGCACAGGCAGTTAAGATGGGCGTTGCCATGGCAGGTGGTACTCCAGTTGTTGTTCCTGCAATCGCAGTATGCGACGGTATTGCTATGGGACATACGGGAATGAAGTATTCCCTGGTTACCAGAGAGCTTATCGCAGATTCTACAGAGTGTCTTGCAAAGGCTCATCAGTTTGATGCCTTAGTTATGATTCCTAACTGTGATAAGAATGTTCCTGGACTTCTGATGGCAGCAGCAAGAATTAATGTTCCTACGGTATTTGTCAGTGGCGGTCCAATGCTTGCTGGTCATGTAAAAGGACAGAAGAGAAGTCTTTCTTCTATGTTCGAGGCAGTTGGATCTTACGAGGCTGGAAAGATGACTGCAGAGGATGTTGAGGAGTTTGTTGAGAATGTATGTCCTACCTGTGGATCATGTTCTGGTATGTATACTGCAAACTCTATGAACTGTATGACTGAGGTCCTTGGTATGGGACTGAAGGGCAATGGTACAATTCCTGCAGTATATTCCGCAAGAATTCGCCTGGCTAAGCATGCTGGTATGGCAGTTATGGATATGTACCGCAAGGGTATCAAGGCACGTGATATCATGACTGAGGAAGCATTCATGAACTGCTTGACAGTTGATATGGCTTTAGGATGCTCTACAAATACTATGTTACATCTTCCAGCAATCGCACATGAGGCTGGAATTCATATCGATATGAACATCGCTAATGATGTCAGCGAGCGCACACCAAACCTCTGCCATCTGGCGCCAGCAGGTCCTACTTATATGGAGGATCTTAATGAGGCCGGTGGTGTGTATGCAGTTATGAACGAGCTGACTAAGAAGAATCTTTTGAACCTTGACTGCATGACAGTTACAGGTAAGACAGTCGGTGAGAACATCAAGAACTGTGTTAATAAGAACCCTGAGATTATCCGCCCAATTGACAATCCATATATGGAGAAAGGTGGAATCGCAGTATTAAAGGGTAATATCGCTCCAGATACTGGTATTGTTAAACAGTCCGCTGTTGTTCCTGAGATGATGGTTCATGAGGGACCAGCTAGAGTCTTTGACTGTGAGGAGGATGCCATAGCAGCAATCAAGGGCGGCAAGATCGTTCCTGGTGATGTTGTAGTTATCCGCTATGAGGGACCAAAGGGCGGCCCTGGTATGAGAGAGATGTTAAATCCAACATCCGCCATCGCTGGTATGGGTCTCGGATCCAGTGTAGCTCTGATCACAGATGGACGTTTCTCCGGTGCATCCCGTGGAGCTTCTATCGGACATGTTTCCCCAGAGGCAGCAGTAGGCGGACCAATCGCTCTGGTTGAAGAGGGAGATATTATTAAGATTGACATTCCTAACCACAGCATCAATGTCGATGTCAGTGATGAGGAGCTTGCAGCACGTAAGGCAAAATGGCAGCCAAGAGAGCCTAAGATCAAGGAAGGTTATCTTGAGCGTTACGCAGCTCTGGTTACTTCTGGCAACACAGGAGCAATCCTGGATGTCAATCAGATCAAGAATAACTAAAGCATAATTGTATTTGGGGGATGCTGAGTAATCAGCATCAGATTAGATTAGAACAAAGGAGAATAATTCATGAAACAAGTACTGAACGGTTCCGAGATTGTAATCGAGTGCTTGAAGGAACAAGGTGTGGATACCGTTTTCGGTTATCCGGGAGGAGCAATCTTAAATATTTATGACGAACTTTACAAACACAGTGATGAGATCAGACATATTCTGACTTCTCACGAGCAGGGCGCAAGCCATGCAGCAGATGGCTATGCCAGGGCAACAGGTAAAGTTGGTGTCTGTATGTCAACATCAGGACCTGGTGCTACAAACCTGGTAACTGGTCTTGCCACAGCATATATGGATTCCATTCCAGTGGTTGCGATTACCGCCAATGTTACGGTACCTCTGCTTGGTAAGGACTCTTTCCAGGAGATCGATATCAAGGGTATCACTATGCCGATCACAAAGCATAATTACATCGTAAAAGATGTTGACGATCTGGCAGATACAATCCGCAATGCCTTCCGCATCGCACAGTCTGGAAGACCTGGTCCAGTCCTTATTGATATCACAAAAGATGTGACAGCGGCTAGGACCTACTATGAAGCGGAAGAGCCAGTTAAAATTTATCCATATTGTGACAATATTAAAGAAGTCAGTGTCAAGAATGCCATTGAGATGATTGAGAATTCTCAGCGTCCAATGATCATGATTGGCGGCGGATGTATCTTATCCAATGCTTCCGAAGAAGTGAAAGAGTTTGTTAAGCGAGTAGATGCACCAGTATGTGCAACTCTTATGGGTAAGGGAGCTTTCCCTGAGACAGATCCTCTTTTTACAGGTCCTATTGGAATGCATGGTACTAAGACCAGCAATGTTGCAGTCAGCAGATGCGACCTTCTGATTGCAATCGGCACTAGATTCTCAGATCGTGTCTTCGGTAATGCCAAGACATTTGCTAAGAATGCCAAGAAGCTCCAGATTGATGTAGATCCAGCTGAGGTCAATAAGAATATTATTATCGATGAGGCAATTGTGGGAGATGCCAAGGCAGTACTCACAATGATCAATCGAAGACTTGAACAACAGGGGCATAAGGACTGGATTGAAAAGGTTGAGTCCTGGAAAGAGAAATACCCTATGATCTATGAGGAGCAGAAACTTTCTGGTCCTGGACTGGTTGAGGATATCTACCATATGACCAAGGGAGATGCGATTATCACTACAGAGGTTGGTCAGCATCAGATGTGGGCAGCTCAGCACTATAAGTGTGACAGACCTCGTCAGTTCCTGACCTCCGGTGGACTGGGAACCATGGGTTACGGCCTTGGCGCTTCTATCGGTGCTAAGATTGGATGCCCAGATAAGACTGTTGTCAACATCGCAGGGGACGGATGTTTCCGTATGAATATGAATGAGCTTGCGACTGCAGCACGTTCTAATGTTCCGATTATCGAGGTTGTGGTAGACAATCATGTACTCGGTATGGTAAGACAGTGGCAGGGACTTTTCTATGGCAAACGTTATTCCAACACCACTCTCAATGACACGGTTGATTATGTCAAGCTGTCAGAGGCTCTTGGTGTTCCAGCCAGAAGAGTTACCACAAGAGAAGAGTTCCGTGATGCCTTTAAAGAGGCACTTGAGAGCACAACTCCATTCTTCATTGACGCTGTGATTGACAGTGATGACTGCGTATGGCCTATGGTTGCGCCAGGCAAGTCCATCGAGACTGCTTTCAATAAGCAGGATCTTGAGCGCATGGAAGCCGAGAAGAAGGACAAGGAATAATAATTATAGAAAGAAGGATAATTGATCATGTTTCAGTATAAATGTTTAAATAACATTTCTAGAAATGGACTGAATGAGTTTACAGATAACTATAAAGAAGTGGAGGATATCAATGAGGCAGATGCTGTCTTAGTCAGAAGTGCTAAGATGCATGACATGCTGGATCTTCCAAAACTTCTTGCAGTCGGAAGAGCAGGTGCCGGAGTTAACAATATTCCAGTAGAAGAATATGCTGATCGCGGTATTGTTGTTTTCAATACTCCTGGAGCTAATGCTAACGCTGTAAAAGAGCTTGTTATTGCAGCTATGCTGATGGCTGCCAGAAGAATTGTAGCTGGTGAGAAGTGGGTTGAGGAGAATAAGGACGATCCAACGATCACAAAAGATATGGAGAAAGCGAAGAAACAGTTCGCCGGCGGTGAGATCAAAGGCAAAAAGCTTGGTGTAATTGGACTGGGAGCTATCGGAGTATTAGTAGCCAATGCAGCACTGGATCTTGGTATGCAGGTATATGGTTATGATCCATTTCTTTCTATCAAGTCTGCATGGAACCTTTCCCGTTCCGTACATCATGTAACCAGCTTAGATGAGATCTATGAGCAGTGTGATTACATCACAATCCATGTGCCACTGATGGATTCCACTAAGAACATGATCAGCCGTGAAGGTATTGCCAAGATGAAGCAGGGTGCTACTGTCTTAAACTTTGCAAGGAATGGTCTTGTCAATGAAGAGGCAGTCGTTGAGGGCCTTGAAGATGGTAAGCTTCACAGATATATGACTGACTTCCCAACACCAACAGTTGCTGGAGTTCCTGGTGTTATCGCTTTCCCACATCTGGGAGCATCCACCAAGGAGTCTGAGGACAACTGTGCAGAGCTTGCTGTTGAGGAACTGATGGATTACCTTGAGAATGGTAACATCAAGAATTCTGTAAACTTCCCTAACATGGATATGGGAGTATGTGACAAGGCAGGTCGTATTGGTATCCTCCATAAGAACATTCCTAACATGCTGACACAGTTCACTGGTGTATTCGCAAAAGAGAATGTCAACATTGCTGAGATGAGCAACAAGACTAAGAAGGGCTATGCTTATGTATTACTTGATGTCGACAGCCCAGTTACAGAGGATGCTATCAAAGCAATCGAAGCAATCGACGGAGTCTTAAAGGTCAGAGTAATCAAATAATAATTGCTTAACATTTACTAATAGAAGAATAAAGATTGATAATCATCAGAAAGGATTAATCATAATGGATCAGAAGTTAAGAGTAGGTATTCTGGGAGCAACTGGAATGGTAGGACAGCGTTTCATAGCTCTTCTTGAGAATCATCCATGGTTTGAGGTAGTTGCAGTAGCAGCCAGCCCTCGTTCCGCAGGAAAGACATATGAGCAGGCAGTTGGTGGAAGATGGAAGATGGATACTCCAATTCCCGAGGCTGTAAAAGATCTCGTTGTTATGAATGTCAATGAGGTAGAGAAAGTTGCCAGCGAAGTTGATTTTGTCTTCAGTGCAGTAGATATGTCTAAGGATGAGATTCGTAAGATTGAGGAAGCCTACGCAAAGACTGAGACACCAGTTGTCTCCAACAACAGTGCTCACAGATGGACACCAGATGTTCCAATGGTAATTCCAGAAATTAACCCAGAGCATCTTGAGGTTATTGCTTCTCAGAAGAAACGTCTTGGAACAAGCAGAGGTTTCATCGCAGTAAAACCTAACTGCTCAATCCAGAGTTATGCTCCAGCATTATATGCTTTAAGAGAGTTTGGACCTAAGGAAGTTGTTGTCACAACATACCAGGCTATCTCTGGAGCTGGTAAGAACTTCAAGGAGTGGCCTGAGATGGTAGGCAATATCATTCCTTACATCGGCGGGGAGGAAGAGAAATCTGAGCAGGAGCCATTGAAGGTATTTGGTAAGGTTGCCGGGGATCATATCGAGAAAGCTGACGCACCTCTTATCACAGCACAGTGTATCCGTGTTCCAGTATTATATGGACACACAGCTGCTGTCTTTGTAAACTTTGAGAAGAAGCCTACAAAGGAAGAGATCATCGACCGTTGGACTAAGTTCTCAGGTGAGCCTCAGGCACTGAAGCTTCCGAACGCTCCAAAGCAGTTCCTCAGATATATGGAAGATGACAATCGTCCACAGGTTACACTGGATGTCAACTATGAGAATGGTTTTGGAGTATCTTTGGGACGTCTTAGAGAGGATACTATCTTCGATTATAAATTTGTCGGACTTTCCCACAATACTGTACGTGGTGCTGCGGGTGGAGCAGTTCTCTGTGCAGAGCTCTTAACAGCTAAGGGTTACATTGAGAAGAAATAATGGTTATTGACGATTCAGGTATTGATAAAGTATTAAATGACGTTTTTGGACAGTTTCTAGGTAAGAGCGGGCTGAAGGTCATGGATTTCTGCGAGAATGCGATTCTTTCCCTGCTGATACTTATCATCGGTTTCCGTGTGGTTAAGTATATCGATAGGCTGGTTGAGCGCTTTCTTGTAAGATCTAATGTCGATGCAGGTCTTCGTACTTTCCTTCTGTCGGCTCTTCGCATTATATTAAAGGTTGTCTTGATCTTCTGGGCAATCACTAATATGGGAGTAGCGCAGTCATCGATCATGGCTGCACTAGGTTCCGCTGCCATCGGTATTGGTCTGTCACTTCAGGGAGCACTTTCCAATACTGCTGGAGGAGTCATTATACTGATGATGAAACCCTTCCAAGTGGGAGATTACATCATGGAGGAAGCGACAGGAAAAGAGGGAACGGTTCACGCAATCGGAATCATGTACACAAAGCTTCTTACCGTAGATAATAAGGAGATTATGATTCCAAATGGTTCTCTGGCTAACACTTCCATCACCAACCTGACTGGACAGACTCGTCGTAATATTGATATCAGGATTGGAATAGATTATAATGCCAATATCAAGGAAGTGAAGGAGATTCTTACGTCGATTGCTGAGAATGATCAGGATAGGATTCCGGGAACGGAAGTCACAGTATTTGTGGCAGAGTTTATGGATTCTTGTATTAGTATGGGACTCAGATACTGGGTTCCTACCGAGAAGTTCTGGCCTTCCAAATGGCGCACTAACGAGGCTATAAAGGAAGAATTTGATAAACATGGCATTTCCATCCCTTATAACATACTCGATGTCAATGTAAAGAACTATTCAGTAGATCATTAATTTAGATGTTACTTACGATTTTGCAAGAATGTCTATCAAAAGATAATCCCCGTGCTCATTCATCTGAGCACGGGGATTATTGTTATTTACGCGAGTAGTGAGCCGAACGGACATGCTTGCATGTCCACTCGGCGAGCACCGCGATAACGAGTGAAGCTCGCGGAGCGTGTTTCATCTCGTTGCCAAGCATGCAAAATGAACCGCCAGTGGCCTGTCCATTATGTTATTTATCGTGGTCGGCAATCCACTGGTTATTGATCTCTAAGACCTTCTCCATAGCATCTGGGCCGGGAGCACCGATCGTGTTACGACGTTTGACGCAGTTAATAATATCAATGGCATCATAGATATCCTCGTCAAATACAGGACTGATTGCCTTGAATTCATCTAAGCTGAAGTCGTCGAGCGCCTTCTTATGCTCAATTCCATAAAGAACTAATTTGCCGACGATTGTGTGTGCATCACGGAATGGTACACCGTGGTTTACCAGATAGTCTGCAGCATCTGTCGCGTTGGTATATCCGTGTTTTGCACTCTCTGCCATACGGTCCTTGTGGAAGGTGATAGTCTTTAACATACCTGTGAAGAGGGCAATACATCCCTTGACAGTATCGTAAGCGTCAAAAGTAAGCTCCTTATCTTCCTGCATATCCTTGTTATATGCCAGAGGAATCCCCTTCATGGTAGTCAGCATGCTGTTGAGGGCTCCATAGACACGTCCTGTCTTGCCTCGAATCAACTCTGCGATATCCGGATTCTTCTTCTGCGGCATGATAGAACTTCCAGTAGAGTAGCTGTCGTCAATCTCGATGAACTGATACTCATTAGAGTTCCACATGATAATCTCCTCGCAGAAACGGGAGAGATGCATCATAATAATAGAAAGAGCACTTAAGAGCTCAATCACATAATCACGGTCTGCTACTGAATCCATAGAGTTTAGAGTAGGTCCCTTAAAACCGAGAAGCTTTGCAGTCATCTCTCGGTCAAGCGGATACGTGGTTCCTGCTAAAGCACCAGAGCCTAGAGGACAGTAATTCATGCGCTCATAGATATCAGTGAGACGATCATAATCACGCTTAAACATCTCCGTGTAAGCACCGATGTGATGGGAGAGTGTCAGTGGCTGTGCCTTCTGCAGATGTGTAAATCCAGGCATGACAGTGTGTGTATGCTCTTTCATGAGGCTGTGGCACTCTTTGATTAAGCTCATAACCTCTTCCTGGATCGCCTGCAGTTCATCTCTGGTATATAACTTCATGTCCAGAGCAACCTGATCGTTACGGCTTCTTCCAGTATGAAGTTTCTTTCCGGTATCTCCGATGCGGTCAATCAGATTAGCCTCAACAAAGCTATGGATATCTTCATATTCCTCAGTGATCTTTAGACTGCCATTCTCCACATCGTGTAAGATCCCTTCGATTCCCTCGATGATCTTATCGCGCTCTTCCTCCGTCACAATACCTACTTTGGCAAGCATCTTGACATGAGCGATACTTCCTTCCATATCCTGTTTGTAAAACTTCTTATCAAAATTAATGGACGCATTGAAATTGTAAACCAGCTTATCAGTCTCTTTTGTAAAGCGTCCGCCCCATAATTGAGCCATGTATGATCCTCCTTGTAAATGTCTGACTTTCTAAGCTCCTATTCTATATGATTTAAAGTGACAGTTCAAGCGATATCTGTTATTTGTTATCAAAATAGCTTATTTAACACTGAGAGAAATCATGCATGAAAATTAACCTGGATATGATAGCAGAGAGATGATAGTAGAGCATATTTTTGATTGAGGAATGATGATATTTGGAGTATAATATTGACTTGCGTGAAAATATATAAGAGTAAAGGAGCAAAGTTGATGAATAGAAGTTATCAATTAAGACATGCCTTTCTGCTAGTTCTGACTGCCCTGATTTGGGGCTGTGCCTTTGTCGCACAGAGTGTCAGCATGGATTACATCGGACCGATGACCTTTATTTGCATCCGTTTCTTCATGGGAGCGGCAATCCTGATTCCGACGGTCATGATTCTGGATCGTTTTCGAAGAAAGAAGGTGGGTGGTGGCGAGACGACTGGAGATAATGCAGAACTTTTTCAGATGGTTTCCTGGAAGAATCCGGTTCTCGTAAAAAGTGGAATTCTCTGCGGAATCTTCCTTTTTACTGCAAGCACTCTTCAGCAGTACGGTTTGAAGTATACTTCCCCGGGAAAAGCTGGCTTTATCACAGCATTTTACATTATTTTTGTGCCGATCGCCAACCTGATTCTCTTTCGGAAGAAATGTCCCCTGCTTACCTGGATTGCGGTTGCCCTGGCCTTTGCTGGTCTGTATTTCTTAAGTATCAGCGGAGTGACAAAGATACAGGCAGGAGATATCATCATTTTCTTATCCGCTTTCTTTTATACTGGACAGATTTTGACAATCGACCATTTTATCCATAAGGTGGATGGTGTGAAGATGAGCTGTATCCAGTTCCTGGTTTGCGGAGTTCTGGGACTGATTTTTATGCTGATATTAGAGAATCCAAACATGGGACAGGTTATCAAGGCTGGAATCCCGATCCTCTACACTGGTATTATGTCAACTGGCGTGGCATACACACTGCAGATTAGCGGACAGAAGGGAGTGAATCCTACTCTGGCTTCCCTGCTGATGAGTTTGGAGAGTGTCTTTGCGACCTTAGCAAGCTTTGTTATCTTACATGAGATTCTTTCTGGGAGAGAGATCTTAGGCTGTGTGATTATGTTTGCTGCTATCGTACTGGCACAGCTTCCTGCGCCTAGTCCAAAGAAGAAAATGCAGGATATATAATATTTCCTGCAATTAATCTAAATAATACAGTTGATTTTATAAGAGAAAGCATTTATAATGTTGTATAAATATGTAGTACAGAATCTGCTTAATGATTAATGTTTCCTGTATTGCTACATAAATATTCATATTATTAAAAAGGAGAGATACCAATGAAAAAATTTATTGCAATCGCACTTGCAGCAGTAATGTCTATGGCTGTTCTTACAGGTTGTGGCGGAAGCTCTAAGAGCGCAGATACAAAGGAAGCTACAACAGAGGCAGCTAGCAGCGCATCAGCTGCCGAGACTGTTGAAAAAGGAACTTTGACAATGGCTACCAACGCTCAGTTCCCACCATATGAGTACTATGAGGGAAGTAAGGTTGTAGGTATCGATGTTGAAATCGCACAGGCTGTTGCTGATAAGCTTGGATTAAAACTGAAAGTTGAGGATATGGAGTTCGATTCCATCATCACAGCAGTTCAGACTGGTAAGGCAGATATGGGTCTTGCAGGTATGACAGTAACAGAGGATCGTAAGAAGATGGTTAACTTCTCTGATACTTACGCTACAGCTGTTCAGTCAGTTATCGTACCTGAGGATTCCAAGATTGCTTCTATCGATGATTTAAAGGGTAAGAAGATCGGTGTTCAGTTAGCAACAACCGGTGATATCTACGCTTGTGATGACTTTGGTAAAGATCATGTAGAAGAGTACAACAAGGGTAACGATGCTGTTATGGCTGTTAAGCAGGGCAAGATTGATGCCGTTATCATTGATGATGCTACAGCAAAAGAGTTCGTTAAATCTACTAGCGGATTAAAGATTCTTAATACTTCTTATGCAGACGAGGAGTATGCAGCAGCAATCAACAAGGACAACACAAAGTTACTTGAAGATGTCAATGGTGCTTTAGCAGAGTTAAAGAAGGACGGAACTCTCGATAAGATCGTTGCTAAATATATCAAATAATAATTATTAGATTCTTGCATGGCAGTCCTACCTATGGTATCATTGGTAGGATTGTCATGATTTATAGCACAACGGCGTGTTTTGGCAGTTATTAGGGATGCCCGTGCTGCCAGAAGACGCCATTGTGCTATTCATAGTTTATACATCACACGAATATTTATTTATATAGCAGAAAGGGAAGGAAGAGAAAGTGAGTAGTTGGTTTTCCGGTCTTCATGAGAAGATCATACTTGATTTTGTGCAGGATAAGAGATGGATGTTCATCACTGACGGTCTCAAGGTTACACTTGAGGTTACATTCCTTGCAGTTATTCTTGGATTGGCTCTTGGAGCGTTGGTCGCAATTATCCGAACAGCTCATGATCAGACAAAAGATGAGTCCAGAAAAGGTTTGGGTGGATTTCTTTTAAACCTTGGAAATATTATCTGTAAGATTTATCTGACAGTAATCCGTGGTACACCTACACTGGTACAGTTACTGATCATGTTCTTTATCATCTTAGTCAATGCGAAGAGTAAGGTTTCCGTTGCCGTATTAACATTCGGTATTAACTCTGGAGCATACGTTGCGGAGATTTTCCGTTCCGGAATCATGTCTGTCGATCGTGGTCAGATGGAAGCTGGACGAAGCCTTGGTCTTGGTTATAAGGATACTATGATACAGATCATCATGCCTCAGGCTATCAAGAACTGTCTGCCTGCATTAATTAATGAGATGATTACATTATTAAAGGAGACTTCAATCTGCGGTTATATCGGATTAAATGAGCTGACGCGTGGAGGAGATATCATCCGTGGTGCAACATTTGATGCGTTGCTTCCATTATTCGCAGTCGCACTGATTTACCTTGTTATGGTAATGTTCTTCACATGGATTATGGGTATCGTTGAGAGGAGATTAAGACAAAGTGATATACGTTAAACATCTTTATAAATCATTCGGAGACCATGAGGTCTTAGTAGACATTAATGAGCATATTAAACCGGGCGAGAAGGTCGTAATTATTGGACCATCTGGATCTGGTAAGTCTACATTTCTTCGCTGCCTGAACCTGTTAGAGCGCCCGACAAAGGGACAGATTCTCTTTGACGGTGTGGATATCACAAATCCTAAGACTGATATCAATCAGGTACGTCAGCACATGGGAATGGTATTCCAGCATTTTAATCTGTTCCCACATAAGACGATTATGGAGAACATCGCGTTAGCTCCAGTTCGTCTGAAACTGATGAAGCCAGATGAGGCGAAGGAAGAAGCATTATCTCTTCTTCGTCGAGTTAATCTAGAAGAGAAAGCAGATGCCTATCCTGGACAGCTTTCTGGTGGACAGCAACAGCGTATCGCAATTGTAAGATCATTAGCTATGCATCCAAAGATGATGCTTTTTGATGAGCCTACATCTGCTCTGGACCCAGAGATGGTAGGAGAGGTATTAGAGTTCATGAAGTCTCTGGCTGACGAGGGCATGACTATGGCTGTCGTTACTCATGAGATGGGATTTGCCAAAGAGGTAGGAACCAGAGTCCTCTTTATGGATGGCGGTAATATTTTAGAGCAGGGTACGCCTGATGAGGTATTCAACCACACCAAAGAAGACAGAACCAAAGAGTTCTTATCTAAAGTTCTGCAGTAATATAATGATTACAATGTCAAAACTCATCATATAACAATAAAAACAAACAAGCCTGGAGGTATGAGAAAGTTCATACTTCCAGGCTTTTTCTATAGGGAATTATTTATTATTGTTTTTCTCTAACTCCTGCATTCTCATTGCACGAACCTTCAGTGGAAGTCCGAATAATGTGATGAATCCCTGAGCATCATGATGGTCATAGAGATCGCCAGTTGTGAAGGAAGCAAGAGACTCGCTGTATAAGCTGTATGGGGAAGTTGTTCCAGCTTTGATAATGTTACCTTTATAGAGTTTGAACTTAACAGTACCTGTGACAGTCTTCTGTGTCACTTCTACAAATGCCTGGATAGCTTCTCTTAATGGTGTGAACCACTTTCCTTCATATACTAACTGAGCGAACTGGTTTGCAAGGTCTTTCTTCACTCTCATAGTATCACGGTCAAGGCAGAGCTCCTCAAGCTGACGATGTGCAGCCATCAGGATTGTTCCACCAGGAGTCTCATAAACTCCACGAGACTTCATACCTACAACACGGTTCTCAACGATATCAACAATACCAATACCATGCTTTCCACCGAGCTCATTTAACTTGCGGATGATATCAGAGACTTTCATCTCAACGCCGTTAACAGTCTTTGGAACACCCTGTTCAAATGTCATTGTAACATACTCACCCTGATCCGGAGCTTTCTCTGGAGAGACACCAAGAACCAGAAGATGGTCATAATTTGGCTCCTGAGAAGGATCCTCTAGCTCAAGACCCTCGTGGCTGATGTGCCATAAGTTACGGTCACGGCTGTAGCTGTTATCTGCAGAGAATGGAAGATCAATGCCATGATCTTTACAGTACTGAATCTCATCATCACGAGACTGAAGTTTCCACTTGTCATCTCTCCAAGGAGCGATAACCTGGATATCAGGTGCAAGTGCCTTGATGGCAAGCTCGAAACGGATCTGGTCATTACCTTTACCAGTAGCTCCGTGACAGATTGCCACAGCACCTTCTTTACGAGCAACCTCAACTAACTTCTTAGTGATTGCCGGACGTGCCATAGAAGTTCCTAAAAGATAATCATTCTCATAAACGGCATCAGCCTGAACAGTAGGAACGATGTAATTGTCTGCAAAATCATCAATAACATCTTCGATGTATAATTTAGAAGCACCTGAATATAAAGCTCTCTCCTGAAGACCGTCGAGCTCCTCACCCTGTCCACAGTTTACACAACAACAGATGACATCAAAGCCATAGTTCTCCTTTAACCAAGGGATAATTGCTGTTGTATCCAGTCCACCGGAATAAGCAAGTACTACTTTACCATTACTCATATGTAAGAATCCTCCTTAATATATCTGAATTTCTCGTTTTCATAATGTTTAACGACATCTATCATACGTCATATCGTTAGTGATTGCAAGAGTTTTTTTAAGAAAATGCGAATAAATATTAATTAACTATTGCATAAAATGCATTTAAGACGTATAATTATGAAGCATTTTCTAATAAATATTGATTATCAATAAATGATTAGCTCATGCATGATATCTCGCAGTGCTAAATAAGCTATTTTGATAGCTGACCTTCCAC
>JAXJRI010000117.1:0-5641 GCA_036310685.1 Lachnospiraceae bacterium
AGTGGTGATTAGCACCACGAAAATGCGAATGAAGGGCAGGAATGTGGGAGTCGCAAAGCGACGGAACATTCCGTAGTCACTTTTGACACCCACATCATTTGAATTGTTTTGGCCCCGGAGCTGTTGCAGCTTCGGGGTTTTGCTAGCTTTGATTACTTGGAGTATAATTGACGTAGGTGTAAATATAAAAAGGAAATACCAAGATAAGAAGGGGAGAGGATGGGGATGTTTTTCATTTTTGGGATTGCTCCAGGACGAAAGGTTCTAAACTTTCAGCAGACTATAATCTGTCAAAATTGTGGAAGCTATGGTAGGTATGAAGTTATGATGACTTACATGGCACTGTCGATCTTTTTTTTTCCGATATTCCGTTGGAATCGTCAGTATTATGTCAAAACCAGCTGTTGTAATGCTACCTATCAGCTGGACGACACAGTTGGAAGAAGAATTGCAAGAGGCGAAGACGTCGAGATCGGACCAGAAGATTTGACGAGAATTTATCAGGAATCAGATTTTCAAAATCGGTGGTCTGGGAGTCAGGAGGCTTGGCAGGGAGAAGATCAGGAGAATTATTGTCCTAACTGTGGATATACTACAAGAGAAGATTACGAGTTCTGTCCAAAATGTGGAAGGAAGCTTAAGAAAAGATAGGTTAATAGACGGTTTTTTTGTGTTGATGAAGGATAATATGCCGATAGATATAGAAAAAGTGCACTTAAATTTGTGCAAAATGATTGACAGTACGGAGAAAATGTGATATAAATCACAGTAAATAAAGCAAATAATTAGGGGACATTATGATAGCAGGACATCTGTGTAAAAAAAAGCGCAGGTATGTTAAGAATCTTGCAATCATGATGTCTTTTTTATTGCCTAGCATGCATGTGAACTGCAGTGGCAGTTCAGTTTGTCTGCGACATGAATTTAGGAGGTGTTCACTATCAGCCGTTTAAAGATTGAATCCAATGATAAAGTTAATGAAACAACAGAACGATTGATGAAAGAGTTTGCAAGTCGTATTGTCGCCAACCCACCGGGAATCTGTCCGGTCGATATGCAGCTGGCCTTTTTGAAGGTCTGTCATGCGCAGACATGTGGCAAATGTGTCCCATGTCGAATTGGTCTCGGTATCCTAGAGGAGCTCTTAGAGAGTGTCTTAGATGGAACTGCGACGGAGAGTGACCTGGAGCTGATTAAGAATACAGCGACCAATATCAAGAATTCGGCCGACTGTGCGATTGGTTTTGAGTCAGCTAAGATGGTGCTGGCTGGATTAGATGGTTTCCGTGAGGATTATCTGTCCCACGTGAGACATCATACCTGTACCGGTAGTTTTGAACAACCGATTCCATGTGTCACTCTATGTCCGGCACATGTGGATATTCCTGGTTATATTGCCCTGGCAGGAGAAGGAAGATGTGAAGATGCTGTTCGCCTGATCCGTAAGGATAATCCTTTCCCAACTGCCTGCGCCCTGATTTGTGAACATCCTTGTGAGGCAAGATGCCGTAGAAATATGATTGATGACTCTATCAATATTCGTGGTATGAAGAGATACGTTGTGGACCATGCTCCAGCAGATCAGGTTCCTGTTCCAGAATGCGCACCATCAACAGGCAAGAAAGTTGCCATCATCGGTGGCGGTCCAGCAGGACTAACCTGTGCATATTTCCTTCAGCTCATGGGACATCATGCAGTTGTCTTTGAGGGAAAGAAACATCTGGGTGGTATGCTCCGCTATGGTATCCCGAATTATCGTTTCCCACGTGAGAGACTGCAGCAGGATATTGATTCCATCTTAAAGACAGGAGTGGAAGTCCACTTAGAAACTAAGGTCGGAACGGACGAGATTAACAAGATGAATGAAGAGTACGATGCCATGTATATCGCCATCGGTGCTCATACCGATAAGAAACTGGGACTAGAAGGGGAGGACAGCAATCATGTCATCTCCGCTGTCGATATGCTGAATGCCATTGGTGATGACGATTATCCTGATCTCACCGGTAAAAGAGTTATCGTTGTTGGCGGAGGAAATGTTGCGATGGACTGTGCCAGAACTGCTATCCGTTCTAATGCTAGTACAGTAAGTATCGTTTACCGAAGAAGACAGGAAGATATGACGGCACTCGCTCAGGAGGTTGAGGGAGCTATCGCAGAAGGTATTGTGCTTCTCACCTTAAAAGCACCGCTTCGGATTGAGGCAGATGAACAGGGTAATGCGACAGCGCTCTGGGTTCAGCCACAGATTATCGGACCGGTAAAGCGTGGAAGACCAGCTCCAAGAAAAGCAAAGAAAGAAGAAGAACGTCTGGAATGCGATATTGTTATCATGGCTGTCGGTCAGGATATTGTCGCTGATCCATTTGAGAAGGCAGGAATTGCCACGAAGAGGAATCGTCTGCAGGCTGATGAGAGCGGGGCCTTAAATCGTGTCGGTATGTTCGCTGGTGGTGACTGTGTATCAGGTCCAGCTACGGTAATTAAGGCAATCGCTGCAGGAAAAGCAGCTGCTGGAAATATTGATGAATTCTTAGGCTATCATCATGTGATGAGTGTTGATGTTCAGATTCCAGAGCCGCTGCTCAATGATAAGATTCCTTGCGGACGTGTCAATCTGGGTGAAAAAGAATCCTGGGCCAGAAAGGATACCTTCGATGGTATTGAGTACAGCATGAGTGATGAGGAAGCACTGCAGGAAGCAAGCAGGTGCTTGCGATGTGACAGACATGGCTGTGGAGTTCTGAGAGGAGGTAGAGAGGAACAATGGTAAAGCTTACAATTAATAACAGGAAAGTATCTGTTCCTGAGGGAACTACAATCTTAGATGCAGCAGCCAAAGTCGGAATTAAGATTCCTACTCTCTGCTTTTTAAGAGGACTCAATGACATCGGTGCCTGTCGAATCTGCTGTGTAGAAGTAGAAGGCAAGGAGGCACTGGTTGCATCCTGCAATACCAGGGTAGCAGATGGGATGGTCATCTATACCAATTCCCTGAAGGCACAGTATGCTAGGAGAATGAATCTGCAGATTATCCTCTCACAGCATGATTTCCGATGTGCAGCCTGTCAGAGAAATGGTACTTGCACCTTGGAGAAGACCTGTGAGCAGATGAATATCAATGCACTGCCTTTTAAGCAGCACCTGGAGAAGAGACCATGGAATCGTCAGTTCCCTTTGATTCGTAATTCGGCCAAGTGTATCAAATGTATGAGATGTGTTCAGATCTGTGATAAGGTTCAGAGCCTTAGTGTTTGGGATATTGTCAATACCGGTAAGCGTACCAATGTTGACGTGCATGATAATCAGAAGATTGAAGAGGTCAATTGCTCTCTCTGTGGTCAGTGTATCACTCACTGTCCAACAGGAGCCCTCAGAGAGAGGGACGATGTCAGAAGGGTGACCGATGCCATTCACGATCCGAATAAGATTGTAGTTGCTCAGATTGCACCGGCGGTCCGTGCAGCATGGGGAGAAGGTCTGGGACTCCCAGAGAAACTTTCCACCGAAAAGAGGATGGCAGCAGCGGCAAGAGCCCTTGGATTCGATTATGTATTTGACACCAATTTTGGCGCAGACCTTACGATTATGGAGGAAGCTAATGAACTTTTAGAGCACCTTAAGCATCCGAAGGAGCATGAGTGGCCGATGTTCACTTCCTGCTGTCCAGGCTGGGTTCGCTTCCTAAAGAGTGAATATCCAGATATGGTCGGCAATCTGTCTACATCCAAGTCTCCTCATCAGATGTTCGGAGCAATCATCAAGACTTATTTTGCAAAAGAGATTCTCGGAGTAGATCCTGAGTGCATTGTGACCGTATCAATCATGCCTTGTCTTGCAAAGAAGGCCGAGTCGAACATCGCGAACATTAATGATGCGGGAGCTGGTAAGGACGTAGATTATGTCTTGACGACCAGAGAGTTTGATCGGGTGCTCCGTTCCGAATTGATTGATCCGGTGTCATTAGAGGAAGAGGAGTTTGACTCTCCACTGGGAGTTGGTTCCGGAGCGGCAGTCATATTCGGTGCAACTGGCGGAGTTATGGAAGCTGCCTTGAGAACCGCTTACTATAAGGTGATCGGCAGCAATCCAAAGCCAGATGAATTTAAGGTAGTTCGTGGAAGTGACGGCATCAAAGAGACCACCGTAAAGATGGGAGATCAGGAGCTTCATGCTGCAGTTACCCACGGCCTTGGAAATGCAAGAAAGCTGATTGAGCGTATCCGCGCTGGAAAAGCTCACTATGACTTTGTGGAGGTTATGGCATGTCCAGGCGGCTGCGTCGGCGGTGGTGGACAGCCGATCACAGAAGGCAGAGAGATGTCTCAGAGACGAGGAATCAAGCTGTATAAGCTTGATAAGGATAATCCGCTTCGTTTCTCGCATGAGAATCCTGAGATTATCACACTCTATCACGATTTCCTTGGGAAACCGTTATCTGAGAAAGCAGAAAAACTGCTTCATACCGAGCACATTGCATCGATTAGATAGTGAATTTATGATTTTTTAATACATAGAAACAAGTGAAAAGTCACTGGCGATTCACTTGCATGCATGGAAAAAAGGAAGAGGCGGCAGTTCGTTAAATCGGGCTGCCGCCTCTTTAAAATCAATCAAAAACTTTCTTTAACACCTTCATGACGCCCTCATCATTATTGGATGGAGCCTGATATTTCGCAATCTTTTTGATCTCGGGAATGGCATTCTCCATAGCATAACTTTCGCCAGCTTCCTGAAGCATCGTATAGTCGTTCATGTAATCTCCGAAAGCCATAGTCTCCTCTCGGGAAACCCCCTTGATCTCTTCTAAGATCTTAAGACCGGCTCCTTTATCGACAGTCTTATTACCGATATCGATCCATTCTGGGCCTCCGACACTTGCTTTTAGTTCTCCACCAAGCTCAGGCAGAGAATCAAAGACTTCCTGAGCCTTCTTTTCTCTGATATAAACGGAAACCTTGATGATCTTGTGGTCTTTGGCTGCCTGCTCGAGATCTTCTGTGTAGGTGTGATTAATATAATAGGTATCGACCTGCCACTGATAGTCCTCGTCACCTGCAGGGTCATGAAGATAGGATTGGTCTGCTGCGCAGAGGATGACTTCTGTCAGAGGATTTCCCTCGAAGAGGCGGATACATTTTATCACTTCCTCAGTCTCAAGTCCCTTCTGATAAAGGAAAGAGCCATTCTCATAGATGACGCCGCCATTATCAGAGAGGAAGATCATATCCTTTGCAGCATCACCGAAGAGGGCAACGTTGGTGTAATAAGCTCGCCCACTGGCAATCACGATCTTCTTATCTTTATGTGCCTTAATCCATGGAATAAAGTCTTTCGGCATCTCTTTTCTATCATTGACTAAAGTGCCATCCATATCGACGGCGATTAATTTTATATTAGAAGCTTTCTTGTCAGTCATATTGGTCTCCCCATAGTTATTTCGGTGAATATACACAGTGCAGATTAATGTTAGCAAGTTTTGAAGAAACAGTCAAAAGATTTTACACTTTCTTTTTAATACTCATAATACATGGACAACAACGTTAGTGTAAAGAATTCATCAGTTGGGAAATAAAAAGAGAGAATCCTCTCGAATTAAGGTATAATAAGTTTCAACCAAAAAACCAGTACCTAGAAAGGA
>JAXJRI010000118.1:0-2062 GCA_036310685.1 Lachnospiraceae bacterium
ATGTCAAGACTCACCATCCCACGTAAACTTACTTACAAGTAGGGATGTGAGTGATTGACATTTACTTCCTCTTTAAGATGTATGTCTGAAATGGTGCATACATCAGCGCAAGGAGCATTACGATAAATCCTACGCTCTCTACCGCCCCGGAGCCGCTTGCGATTCCTACCATGATCACAACGAATGCGATCATGATCACGATAAAGGCTAAGGTAAGTCCCCCTGCTTTGGTCTTAAAAAATGATTTCTCTTCCATATTTTACCTTACTTTCCAGTGAAATTCTAGAGTGCCTGCACTAAAAATACGACAAGTCCGATCACAATAACCGCAGGAATGGTAGATACCATAACCTTCTTTAGGACGTCACCCTCTTTACCGAGGATTCCGGCAGTTGTGGTTCCAAGAATAATCTTACTTGGGCTTACCGCTGCACCGATCGCTCCACCGGCTGTCTGCGCAGATAAGGTCGCGAACTCTTTGACGCTAAGAAGTTTGGCTGTGGTTACCTGGAAATCACCGAAGAGGATGTTGGAACTCATGTTACTTCCTGTCATGAAGGTTCCCAGTAATCCTACGAATGGTGCTAAGATCAGGTAAGCTTTGCCGAGTACATTGGCGATGCCCTGTGCCATAACGGCTGTCTGGCCAGTACCGCCCATGACTCTGGACATGATGACAAGACCGACAACGGAGATTCCGGATGGCATGGTCATCTCGATGGATTTGACGAAGATACGTCCCACTCCGCCTTCTTTGACCCATCCTTTGCTCTTATAGTAGATCATTCCTACCATGGCTGAGATGAATAAGAACATGCTTGCATGAGTGCATGGTGCGATTGGTGAGTAGGAGTCGGATGCCGCGTTGACGAATCCGTATCCTGTCACGGTCTCTGGGAAGGCGAAGCCGATCTTAAAGCTTCCTAGAACCTGGTTAATCGGGCCAACCAGTAAGACGATTAATGTCAGTGCGGAAAGTAAGATATAAGGAAGGAAAGCCTGCAGAAGTGTCATACCTTCCGGTGCCTTCTCCTCTTCTCCCTCGCTGCTTGTCTTGCGGTTCATGATTGGGGAATCTGTGATCTCCCATCGCTCGCTGTACATCTTCATTCTTCCCATGAGCATTAATACGACTAATGAGATAACCGATGGGATGAAGCAGCAGAGTGTGGTGTTCACCTGGCTTAAGAGAACTTCTCCTCCGCCCTGAATGACTGCCATAACCATAACGGCTACAAATCCTTTTTTCACTGCCTTGCCTTTTCCGTAGAACCAGCAGATCAGAAGACCTGTCACGATATCCCAAGCGAAAAGGAAGATGGCTGTCCAGAGAGCTGTCTGGAAGTAAGGTCCGCTTCCGACCTTCATGCCGGATGTCATGGCCAGGGAATCCCAGGCAGCACCCAGTGTTCCGAAGGTATTACCCCAAGCCTGACCAAGTAATGGGATGATAACGGCCCAGATTGGACTGACACCGATACCAATCAGTAGCGGAGCTCCAACGGCAACTGGCACACCGAATCCGGTGATACCCTGTAAGAAACTCTCAAAAACCCATCCTAAGGCAAGGACGAGAAGTAATTCGTTGGGAAGCATCTTACCCATACCGTTCTTGATGACAAGAAAGGCATTGGTCTCTGCTCCTACCTGATACAGCAGAATCGCTGTCCAGATAATCAATAAGATGACAAGGGCATTCCAGACACCCTTGGCTGCCTCCCCCGCAATCAGCGGAAGAGAACCTTTATAGACCGTAAGACCTGTGATGACGGAAACAAGAAGTCCGATTGCCGCAGCCTCTGCAGCGCCCCAGTGGAACTTAATCATGAGGACAACCAGCAGGATGATCGGCAGACAGGCCATGATCCAGGTATATGCATTAACTGGTATATTCATTTCTCTTCTCCTAGTATCATATGACCTCCCCTCCCCTTGCTTTATGAAGGGTTAGGGAGGGCAAATGAGTCTATATTACGTACTTTTCTATACTCTTTGACGTAGGTGTCAATAACTCTTTATATAAAAGACATTTTCTATTATGTTTTCAGGATTAGTCCTGGTA
>JAXJRI010000119.1:0-6021 GCA_036310685.1 Lachnospiraceae bacterium
AGTGGTATGAGAAAGTAGAGAAGAAACTTCCCATTTACCTGTCGATCCTTCTGGTGGTCGGCCTCATGGTAGGCGCTTCGGAAGTTTTTAAGGAAAAGGAGATCCTATTCCCGGAGATCGGAGCCATCGCAGTCGGCAGCATCTTAGCGCCGAAGATGGCCTGGAGGACCAGTAAGATCCGAATTGTTCTCTTTATTGCCCTCTGTGCAGTCGGCGGGGTTGCCATCGTCAAGTACTGTCCAGGCGGCCTGACGGTCCAGATGATCCTGGCTTATCTGATTGCCCAGATCATCTTTCTGCTCAGTAAGACTAGTTTTGCCCCCATGATCTCTGCCATGGTGCTTCCGGTGCTTTTACAGGTAACCTCGCCGGTTTACCTTATGGCGGCACCCATTCTCACCATTTTGATCATGGCTCTCCGCCTGATTTTAGAGAAAGCTCAGATTCGGGAGGAGAACGATTATATCCCAGTGAAAAGAGTGGGAGAGGATGTAAGAGACCTGGTCATTCGCACCCTGATTGCCGGGGCGATCATCGCCTTCGCGCTATGGTCTGGCCTTAAATTTATGGTGGCGCCTCCTCTGCTGGTTGCCTACACTGAGTTTACCAATCGAGGTTCCGCGGCAAGAAAGCAGCCGGTGAAAGCGGTTATACTGCTTTCTCTTAGTGCACTTTTTGGCTCTGCTTTCCGTTATCTGCTTTGTCTGAGGCTGGGATTCTCAGCCACGATGGCAGTGCTTCTGGCAATGCTCTTAACTCTTTGTGTGGTGGAACTGTTTGGAATGTATATTCCTCCAGCAGGCGCTCTGTGCGCTCTTGCCTTTCTGATTCCAGAGGACATGGTCTTTTTATATCCGCTCCATGCCTTGCTTGGAATCTCAGTCTTAATGGCATCCGCCCTGCTCTTTTTCCAGGGCAAAAAGGGAAGCATTCAAGGGTATTAGCGCGATAATTAACTTGTAAGGAAAAAATGTTAAGATTTTTGTGAGGAGATAAGACATGAATCATGATATGACTAAGGGAAAAATCTTCCCGATCATCTTAAAATTTACCTGGCCGCTGTTTTTAGGCAATATCTTTCAGCAGCTTTATAACATGTGTGACATGATTATCGTCGGTCGTTTTGTCGGTTCCGATGCCCTGGCGGCTGTCGGCTCCACTGGAACGATCATGTTTCTTCTGATTGGATTTTCTATCGGAATTACGGCAGGATTTGCGGTTATGACCTCTCAGCGGTTTGGAGCGGGAGATGAGGAAGGAGTGAAGATCTCGGTTGCCAATGGAGTCCTTCTCTCTCTGATTGCTACGGTGATTCTGACCGCTAGTGGTTTGTATGCCATGCCGACCATTCTTCATCTGATGAACACACCGTCGAACATATATCATGACGCATCCTCCTATATCAACATCATATGCATGGGTCTTATGGCTAATATTTTTTATAATCTACTAAGCTCTTACCTCCGTGCGGTAGGGAACTCCCAGGCACCTCTCTTTTTCCTGGTATTTTCCGCTTGTCTTAATGTCGTGCTGGACCTTTATTTCATTATCGTTCTCAATATGGGAGTGGCAGGTGCCGCCAGAGCGACCATTCTCTCTCAGGGTATCTCCGCCCTACTGTGCCTTCTCTATATTGGATGGAAGGTGAAGGTCTTAGTTCCCAGAAGAGAACACGTTAGGATCAACAGGGATGCCACGGTGCTTCAGCTGAAGATGGGAATTCCGATGGCGCTTCAGTTTGCCATCACAGCGTCTGGTACCATGATCATGCAGGCAGCCATCAACCTTTTTGGATCCACTGCGGTGGCAGCCTTTACCGCTGCCAATAAGACGCAGAATCTGATCACTCAGGGTATGATTTCTATGGGACAGACTATGGCCTCTTACTGTGGACAGAACTTTGGAGCAGGGGACTATGACCGAGTGGAAGAGGGATGTAAAGCCGCAGTTAAGATTGAGATCGTCTATTCTCTCTTAGCAGCCCTCGTGACCTTCCTTGCTCTTCCAAACATGCTCCACATTTTCTTCGCAGCCCATGTTGACATGAACACGATTCTGCCTTGGGCGAGGGAGTATGCTTACTTATGTATGATCTTCTACATCCCGCTCAGCCTGATCTTTATCTACCGAAATGCCATGCAGGGATGCGGTTACTGGTTCCTTCCGATGATGGGAGGAGTGATCGAGCTGGTTAGCCGCTGCGTTATGGCTTTCTTAGGAATGCACACCCATTCCTACCTGCTCTCGGTAGCCTGCGACCCAGCAGCCTGGTTCTTTACTGGAATCTACGTTGTCATTGCTTTTGGCTATGTCATGAAGGATATGAGACGGAAGCATGCTCAGTTCCTGGCGGAAGAATAGGAAAACATATGACATTCAAAAAGGGGATTGCATCAAATCGATGCAATCCCCAAAATTGATTACGGATTGTTTCGCCGCTTTGCGGCTTTCTTGATCCTTCCCTTAATTATTTCATTAAGCTGTGATATAACTCAGCGATCTCTTCTGGGTTAGTATCTCTTGGGTTACCTGGACAGCAAGCATCTGAGAATGCGGACTCAGCAAGTGCTGGGATATCCTCCTCTTTTACGATACCCTTTAATGTCTGAGGAATTCCAACATCGATTCCTAACTGACGAACGGCATCAACGGCTGCTTTACGATACTCTTCCTGAGTCATATCATCAACACCCTCAACGCCCATAGCCTTAGCGATGTCAGCGTACTTAGTTCCAGTATACTCAGCGTTGTACTCCATAACAGTAGGAAGTAAGATAGCGCAAGCTTTTCCATGTGGTGTGTTGTAGTAAGCAGAAAGTGTATGAGCCATAGAATGGTCAACACCAAGACCTACGTTAGAGAATCCCATACCTGCAACGTACTGTGCAAGAGCCATACCCTCACGGCCTTCATTTGTGTTCTCAACTGCTCCGCGAAGGGAATCAGCGATCATCTTGATAGCTGTGATGTGGAACATATCGGAAAGTGCCCATGCACCCTTTGTGATGTATCCCTCGATGGCATGTGTTAAGGCATCCATACCTGTTGCAGCAGTCAGTCCCTTAGGCATTGAGCTCATCATATCAGGATCAACAACAGCTACGACTGGGATATCATGAGGGTCAACACATACGAATTTACGTTTCTTCTCAACGTCTGTGATAACGTAGTTGATCGTAACCTCAGCAGCAGTACCGGCTGTAGTAGGAACTGCAATGATAGGAACGCAAGGGTTCTTTGTTGCAGCAGTTCCCTCAAGAGAACGAACATCAGCGAACTCAGGGTTTGTGATGATGATTCCGATAGCCTTAGAAGTATCCATGGAAGATCCACCACCGATCGCTACGATAACATCAGCCTCAGCATCCTTGAATGCCTGAACACCAGACTGAACATTCTCGATGGTTGGGTTTGGCTGGATGTTGCTGTATAATACGTACCCGATTCCAGCTTTGTCTAATAAATCAGTAACCTTAGCAGTTACTCCGAATTTTACAAGGTCAGGATCGGAAGCTACGAAAACTTTCTTGCATCCACGGTTTTTGATCTCTTCTGGGATTGCTTCGATTGCTCCTTTTCCATGATAAGATGTCTCATTTAAAGTAAATTTGTACATTGGTTTTGTCTCCTTCTTCTTTTTTGGAATTCTGCGTTATGCGCATTTCCTTGTTTCTGCGACTATTATACATGATGTATTGATAACTGTGCTGAAAAAATGATGAGATTTTCCCGTGTTTTATGTGCAAATATTTGTGAATCCTTTAGCTATCATGTCAATTATGAGGAAAAACTTGTATGTTTTTCCAGTTCGCGTTATAATTCTAACCAAGAAATTCATAGATAAATCAAGTCGATTTCGTGTGAAAATGTATTGTTTTTTGAGCAATCATAGCCTTTTTTGCAAAATATTAAACATTTTGTATGGGAAAATAAGAATTTTCATTTTGAGGGATTTTTCTATGACAAAAAAGTATCAATGGATAGAAAACGACATATGACGAATTGACTTTGGAAAGGGTTATATATGGCTAGAAAGAATAAGCCCAAGTTATTACTGGTGGGGAACGGACTCAACCGCTGCTTCAGCGGACCGGGCTGGGAGAAGATGATCTCAGATATTGCAAAAGATCAGGAGATCACAGATAAATTACAGAGGGCGCGCAAGATTTCCCTCACCAAGGAGGAACTGAATCGCATGCCTTATCCCCTTCAGATTATTTTAGCCTGCAAGGGAAAGGTAGATACGGCTTTGAAGAACCACAGACATTATCTTTACGGGCAGATCCCTGCGGGGGAATATCTGAAGGATCTGAGAAGTCTGTTAGTCTTGCCCTTTGATATGATATTAACCTCGAACTTTGGTTACGAGATTGAGATGGCTTCCTTTCGTCAGCTTCCTCATCAGGAGCTGCTTTTCGAAAAGGACAGTGATTCGGAGGATATCTTTCTAAAGAAGATGCAGCGGATGCAGAATCATACCATCGATGTCCGCCGGTCGGAGAGCCGCTATATGCTCCACACCTACTATGATGTCTCCTACCAGGGAGTTAAGAACCGGGTCTTTCATATCCATGGGGAAGCCAGAAAGACAGAGTCTATCATCTTGGAGCACTATCAGTATGGAAATGTCCTTCGTGCTTATCAGGATCTTTTGGAGGAGGAGAAGGATCGTCCCTATCTTTTTATTGAGAATCATGGTATGATTCACGGAAGCTGGGTGGATGCCTTCCTTCTGGGAGATGTCTACACCATCGGATTTGGATTCGGCTTCTCAGAGCTAGATATGTGGTGGCTCTTAAACCGCAAGGGCAGGGAGAAATCCCAGAGAGGACACCTCTACTTCTATGAGCCATTTAATGAGGACAAGATTGGTAAGTTCGCTCTCATTGAAAACTTCGGCGGGACCATACGGACCCTTGACTACCGGATTGAAAATCTTCCGGGGGAAAAAGGACCGAGAAGAACGCTCTTTCAAAATGGGGTGCAAAAGACCTACGAGGAGTTCTATCAGGACGTGATCCGGGAGATCCGTCAGGAGATGGAAAGCTAGAGGGTTTGATATCCTGAGATTTCGAATGCAAATATAGAATACAAGTATATAAGTGAGAAGGAGAAAAGTTATGAATCTAATTATGTTCCAGCTGATCGCAGCGACGATGGACATTTCCGGTCCAGTCATGATTCTGCTGTCAGCCGCATTAATTCCAGTCTTTTTCCTGCTGATCTTCATCTACCGGCAGGACAAGATAGAGCCGGAACCAAAAAGACTCTTAGGCAAGCTCTTCCTTTTGGGAGCTCTTTCTGTGGTTTCTGCTCTTATTTTAGAGACCATCGGAGAGGGAATCCTTTCCGCCATGGTACCGAAGGAATCCGTGGTACTCTATCAGTTTCTGATGAATTTTATTGTGGTCGCCTGTTCTGAGGAGGGTGGTAAGCGATTCTTTCTTCGGAGAGGAAGTTGGAATGATCCTGCCTTCAATTATCGTTTTGACGGGGTTGTTTACGGTGTGACCGTATCCTTAGGATTTGCAGCGGCAGAGAATATCAGCTATCTTGCCAGCTATGGACTGCAGATCGCACCGATGCGTGCCCTCACAGCCATACCACTCCACTGTATCTGCGGCGTCTTTATGGGACACTATTATGGTCAGACTAAGTTCTTTTTGGCAAGAGGAGATCAGGTAAGAACTGCCTTCTATCGGAAAGCCAGCATTGTCATTCCGGTCCTGATTCATGGTTTCTATGATTTTGTCGCATCGATGGACAGCCCGGCCATGGGAGTCATCTTCCTGATTTTCGTGATTATCTTAGATATCATCGCTTTCCGTTCAGTAAGGAGATATTCACAGGAAGATTTGTCTATCTGATTTTTGATCCATAGAGACTCAAAGATTCCTGCCAGTTACAGTTCATGCATGATATCTCTCAGTGCTAAATAAGCTATTTTGATAGCTGACCTTCCACCTGAGCCGTATTGTCCTGCTGCTCCTTACCTAGATTCTAAATAAGATAAGGAGCAGA
>JAXJRI010000120.1:0-4986 GCA_036310685.1 Lachnospiraceae bacterium
CTATAGACCTACTAATATATTATACCATAAAGTGTAAAAAAAAGCAAGGGAAACCCTTGCAAAATCTATATTTTTTCAAATTAAATCCGGCAGGTAAGTGGCAAACTCGGGATGTATGATTTTTTCCAAAAAGTGTGCTAGAATTTGCTTTGATTGTTTTAAATTGTTTCAATAGAAAGGGAGTTACATGTCACAAGCATCAGAGAAAACGTATCTTTTTGAGAGTGCCCCCATTCATCAGGCCGTCTGGACGATGGCTCTTCCGACGGTGGTGACTCAGCTGATTAATATCGTCTATAACTACGCAGACACCTGGTATGTAGGGAGAACCGCCAACGCGGATATGGTGGCGACATTGGGAGTCTGCTTCCCTATCTTCGTCATCATGGCGGCGGTAGCCAATCTCTTCGGAGTCGGAGGTTCGAGTATGATCTCCCGGTCATTGGGAGAGAAAAAGACAGATAAGGCCAGGCATGTCTTCGCCTTCGCATTCTGGTTCGGCATGCTGGCGGCAGTGGTCTATATGTTAATCATGATATTCTTCCGCGAGCAGATTATCTATCTGGTAGGAGGAGATGACTCTACCTTTCATTATGTTTCGAAGTATATATTCTGGACTATGATTATCGGAGCGATCCCTTCGGTAGGAAATGTACTCTGCGGTCATCTGGTTCGGTCCATTGGAGCCTCTAAAGAAGCTGGAATCGGCATGTCTATGGGTGGAATCTTGAATATGATCTTAGATCCTCTTTTCATGTTCGTCATCCTGCCAAAGGGCCATGAGATTGAGGGGGCAGCCATCGCCACCATGCTCTCTAACACTATCGCTTTTTTGTATTTCCTCGTTTATATCGTAAGATACGACAAGGCCAGTAAGGGGGAGGGCGTCGTGACCCTTCACCCACGGGATATCTCCTTTAAGGAGGGGATTGTGGGGGATGTGCTGATGATCGGACTGCCCGCAGCACTTCAAACTACATTTGCCATGGTCTCGAATATCTTCGCCAATGTCCTGATCCGACCATATGGCAGCACAGCTGTCGCTGGCATGGGAGTGGCTAAAAAGATTAATATGATCGCATTCAACACTTGCATGGGGATGACAATGGGAATCCTGCCCCTGCTTGGATACTGTTATGGAGCGAAGAATTTAGACCGGATGAAGAGAATCATCCGTTATACCGGAACCGTGATTATGATCTTCGGATGTATCTGCACGGTGATGTTCCGTACCTTTGCTGACGACATCATCCGCTTCTTTATCAATGAACCGGGATCGGTGAACTACGGAACCCAGTTCTTAAAGATCATCGCCTTTGCGGCACCTCTTGCCGCCCTCTCTTACCTGGTTAATACCCTCTTCCAGGCGACAGGGAGAAAAAAGTCTTCTTTCGTATTCTCTATCATGAGAAAGGGTATCCTGGATATCCCAGCTATGTTCGTCTTCCGCTCTGTTGTGGGAGCCGTAGGTGTCTGCCTGGCCACCCCATTTGCCGAGGTGACCAGCGTAGTGATCGCTGTTGTGTTGTACCGCAGACTGACAAGACATCTTCAGATAGAGATGGCAGCGACAAGATAGGTGCATATCCCGGTCATTCCTTTGCCGCAAAGATTCGGATGATCATAACAACCGACACAATTCCAATGCAGTAGAGACTGACAGGAGGATAGTCCTCCTCCTTCGCATCACGTATCATTATCTTCATTCATACCAACCTTTCAATCAACGGATTGTTTCGTCGCTTTTCGCCTTTCACACACAAGTCATCATATACGAGCGAGGTGTATGTTATGAGAGCAAAAAGATTACTAGCGGGATGTCTTGCCATGATTTTCTGCTCGTGTTATAGTGTAGCTACACGTAACCATGTCAGGAGAATAGTCTATGAAGAAGTTTAAGTGTTATTGCATCTCATTAAGACGAGCATCGACGAAGCTGACCAATATCTATAACCGCCATCTGAAACCAACGGGACTGTCCGTCACGCAGTATTCCCTCTTATCCGCGATTCGTGACCTTGACACTTGCTCTGTCACCTCCCTTGCTGACTATATCGGCCTAGAGAGAACTACCCTTGTGAGGACACTCAAACCAGTTCTAAAGAGGGGACTTGTCATCGATCTGTCAGGGGATGGAGAACGCGACCGGCAGATCCGACTGAGTGAGGAGGGGCACTCTCTTCTCACGGAAGCCAGGGGATACTGGGCTCAGGCACAAGATGAGATCAATCAAGTGATCGGACAAGATCAATCTGATCAGCTTTTGGATCTGCTCCACAAATTATCTCAACTATAATCGGATGGGCGGGTGATTAGTCCGTCCTCCACACCACACACAAAGGGACCGCCTCCACTCTGGCGATCCCTTCCTTCTTTTCTAGATATACCAGCACCCTTCTCTGTGCTGGCGAAGTATGCTTCCTACTTCTCTCTTCTTTCCGATGGAGTGCCCCGCTTTGACGGCCTCCTCGATCATATCCGCTTTCTCGGTCAGCGCGTCCTCTTTATCAAGCCCTGGCACCAGAATCTCTCCAGCAGACTCGAATCCCATTAACTTGTTGAAATGCTGATATCCCGACCGGAGGGAATCAAACATGGACATATCTGGGGAAGCGCAGGCAGAGAGCAAGAATGTCTCTAATATCAATATCGTTTTGAGCGCATGCTTCCACTGCAAACGAGAAAATGTCTTACAAAGAATGATAGTAAAGACAGATATTCTCGTAATGCCCATCTTTCATTCTAAAGCCGTCGGAAATAGTTCCCACCTGCTTGAAACCCAATCTCTCATAGAGATGCCTTGCATGAATGTTAGATTCTACGACAGCATTAAATTGCAGTACTTTGTACCCGTGAATCTTGGCTTGTTCCAAGCAGTCATTTACAAGCTTTTCGCCAATATGAAGCCCCCTGCTCTTACCTGCGACAGCATAACTCGCATTACAGATATGTCCGCATCTTCCCACATTATTGGGATGAAGAATGTATAATCCGTATACTTTACCTTCTTCCTCCGCTACTGCAGTATATGTCTGGGATTCAAAGAATTCTTTTCCTGTTTCCGCTGTCAGAAATTCTTCCTGCGGAAAGGCAACCCCTTCCTCAACAACCTCATTCCAAATGTTAATCATCTGACCCAGATCAGAGTCTTTAAACTGCCTTATCATCATTTTTTTCTTTCCTCCATCTTAATATTCGATCGGAGTCACTTAGCTCATTCATAATAGTTACCTCATTCTGACAAGCTCCATTGATTCCTTGCCAGTCATATGTTCAATGGAAACCTCGATGACAACAACATTGTTAAGTCTCCTTGCAATGTCTGCCGCCACCGCTTTCTTGTCCGGCAGGTACTTCATTCCCATGGCCTCCACCATATCATGGATCTCTGCCATATCCTCAAGGATTCTCGCTCTTCCGAAGACGATGACGCTGCGATAAAATGTGGTCAGCTTCTCTGGCTGGATGTCATCCTGATCGATCACACAGAGACTTACCTTGTCATTTTGTCTGATCGCGTCCAGCTTCTCGCCCTGCTTTGCACAATGGAAGTAGATCCTGCCCTTGGCGTATAGGTAATTTACAGGAACGGTATATGGGTATCCATTCGCATTGATCACACCTAAGACCGCTGTGTCTCCTCTCCGCAGGACCTCCTCTGTCGCTTGTTCGCTAAGCTGCTGTTTAAATCGTCTCATCTTTCTGAATTCCATGGCGGCAACCTCCTTCTACTCTGCAATAAATATATTCCTTCTTCTCCTATCGCTCTTCCTCTGGGTAGACAACTCCCCACTCTCGACGGAAACGGGTCATGAGATCCATGACATCCTTGGTGTACTGAATGTAAATGTGATCTCTATCTCCTCGGATCGCCTCTTCCATATCTGTCATCTCATAGTAGAGAGCTTCTCCCGTGTCACCTGCCGTGATTTCCTCCCGCTCTCCAGTCGTGGCATCCGTAAAATAAGCCTGGCAGGCTCTTGGATATTCCATAATCTCAATATAACCTTTCTCGCAGGAGATCATGCCTCGCTTAGGCTGTTTGGAGTGCATGGAGAGCATGACTGTCGCCAACTGCCCTTCCGGGTTCTGCAGGAGAAGCGCACCCTCTTCGTCCACTCCAGTAGGGGCCTGCCTCATCATAGACTTCATCTGATCCGGACTGCTGTCCATAAACCAGCGGATGAAGGAGAGGGCATAAACTCCGATATCCAGCATAGCTCCGCCGGCCAGGGAACGATTGAAGAAACGGTTTTTCATGTCATAGTCCTTGAAACTGCCGAAGTTCATGGTGATAAGATTTACCCTGCCGAAATCTCCCCGGTCCAGTCTGCGCTTCAGTTCGGTATACAGCGGCATATGGTAGATGGTCATAGCTTCCGCGATGATAGTGCCGTGGTCTTCTGCCAGGGCAAGCATCTGGTCAAGCTCTTCGCTGTTTAAGGTGATGGATTTCTCCACCAGCAGGTGTTTGCCATTCTCTATGGCCTCCTTCATAAAAGCCGCGTGAGTGTTATGAGGAGTTGTGATATAGATGACATCCACATCCGGATCCGAGAAGATCTGATGGAAATCATCGTACACTTTGCCGATTCCATACTGGTCCGCAAAGGCGACTGCCTTGTCGTGGGTCCGGTTTCCAACTGCGTAGATCTTTCTGCCGTGCTCTGCCAAGGCATCCGCCATCTGATGGGCGATGACTCCGGTTCCAAGCACTGCCCAATTGATATCTCTCATTTTTTTATCCATAATAATCTCCTTATTTGTCAATGGTTCATTACATCAGGAATCAACCACCATTGTAACACAATCTGCAGTCATTTTCTGTACTGAAAGTAGGGCTGTCACAATCAGAATAGCTCAAAAAGTTACTGTTCATGCATGATATCTTTCAGTGTTAAATAAGCTATTTTGATAGCTGACTTCCACCTGTGCCGTATTGTCCTGCTGCTCCTTACCTAGATTCTAAATAAGATAAGGAGCAGA
>JAXJRI010000121.1:0-9939 GCA_036310685.1 Lachnospiraceae bacterium
ATATCTCTCAGTGAAAAATAGTTTGAATTACCTGTATTAATATCATGCATGAACTGTAACATGGAAACCAGTGGGAAATGGCCGTGTATCCAACCGAGTTGACAATTGGATAGTTATAGATTATAATTCATGCTTAGTGCGTGATGGAGGGGCCGTGCTGTGCCCTAACAAGAAAGGTGTGGTAAGAAGTGGAAGAGAATAAGAAGAATATTTTAACAGAATCCGGATATCAGGCTCTGGCAGACGAGTTAGAGAACCTTAAGGTAGTTAAGAGAAAGTATATCGCTCAGAAGATTAAGGAAGCCAGAGAGCAGGGTGACTTATCCGAGAACGCAGAGTATGATGCAGCTAAGGATGAGCAGAGAGCTAATGAGAGCCGTATCGAGGAACTTGAGAGTATCATCAAGAATGCTACTGTCATTAACGAGGATGAGCTTGACAAGGATCTTGTTAATATCGGTGCTACAGTAAGATTCCTGGATGAGGAGTTCGATGAAGAACTTGAGTACAAGATTGTAGGTTCTACAGAGGCTGATATCATGAAGGGTCTTATTTCGAATGAGTCCCCACTTGGTAAGGGACTGATTGGTTCTAAAGTTGGAGATGAGATTGAGGTAGAGAGCCCTGATGGAGTTTCTAAGTATAAGATTCTCTCCTTCAGCCATGAATAATTATTTAAATATAAAGATGATAGAGATCATCCACAAAAGGCAGATGGCTTTTGCGGATGGCCTTTTTTAATGGAAGGATTCGAAATTGATATTTAACACATAATGTATAAAACGAAAAATTTTCGATAAAATGCGATGTCATTGCCTTCCTGACGCTGGATTTCCAAGGGCAGGCATGCTATACTAAATCAAGACAAAACTGGGGGAATGTATAATGATTGATCCACAAAAAGTTCGAATGATTACTGGTATCGCAGTGTACGAGAAGGGCCCCGGAAGGAAGGAACTTAATGATCTTCAGTATGGGAAAGCAGGTTATATTTTTATTAAAGTCCTGTTCAGTGCCCTGGCGATCACAGTAGCATATATTATTGGTTTTCTTATATATAGTATTCATTATATGGTTGATTTCTTGGAAGGGGGCTCCATCAAGACGGAAGGAGTCCTGATTCAGTTTGCAATCGGTTATCTGGTTGTCCTGGTAATCTACATTTCCATCATGTACCGATATTATCGGAATAAGTACGAGAAGATGGAGAAGCATGTGGAATTATATCGCCAGAAACTGGGAATTCTTGAGAAATACGTGGAGAAGAAGGAGAGGGAAGCTTCAAATTCTGGGGAACAAGAAGCAGAAGCAGCAGAAGAAGGTCCAAAGACCGGAGATGAGTTATCATGAGCATGGCCAAATTGGTAGAGTATAAGGAGATACTCAGAGAATTTTATGAGAAATATGATACAAGGATTGATGCGGTCGTTAAGATGGTCGTGTCTTTCTTCTCATTGCTGATTTTGCAGAATCTTTTTCATTATGGGAATTCGATATCACTGTTTTTGATTTTGGGGATATCTGTACTGCAGGGATTTCTGCCGATTTCTGTGCTCTTTTATACGGCGGCAGTTGTAATCCTGTATGGATTGTCACATCTTTCTGTTGATGTATTTCTGGGAGTATTTGCAGTTCTGCTAATCTACTGGCTTGCCTTTGTGCGTGTTGACCAGAGGTATGCGTCGATCGCAGTATTTATGACAGTGCTATGCTGTCTTAAATTAGAGTATCTAGCGCCAGTGATTCTTGGAATTACTGTGGGATATTATGGCATTCTTCCGGCAGCGGGTGGAATCTTGTTCTACTATATCGGCCAGTATGTAGCAAGTGCCAGTGCACTGATTCTGTCATCCGACAGCGGAAGTGTCGGAATTGGTGTAGAGCGAGTGGTCAGTCTGATGATGATTGACCGTAAGATGCTTGTGGAACTGATCTCATTCTGTATTGTTATATTTATCGTCTCCTATCTGTATCGACTGTTCTATGAGAAAGCGTGGGGATTAGCTATCATGTTGGGAAGCATTTCCCTTGCAATCTTACTGATATCAGGTAAGATGATTTTCAGCTTAGACAGTAATGTATGGAGAATTCTGCTGGGAGTCTTCGGCGGAATGCTGATTGCACTTGTGGTGCAGTTTTTTAAGGGAATTGGCGATATAACCAGAATGGAGAAAGCGACGTTTGAGGATGATACCTATATCTATTTTGTAAAGGCAGTCCCTAAGATTAAGGTATCTCATATAGACAGAAACGTTCAGATGATTCATCCAGAAAAGATGGAGGAAGAGGAATTTTCAGATGAAGTTGCAGATAAGGTATTTGGACAGAAATCAGAAGAGGAATCAGAGAAAGATGGAGGTGGCATGAGTGAATCCGACAAGCATTTGGATGCTGATTAGTAAATATTTATATTGGCTCTCACTGCCATCGATTGGGCTGAAGGATATTTTTGAGATTATCCTAATCAGTGTATTTATCTACCAGGTTATTAAATGGGTACAGCGGACGAGGGCATGGACGCTGATTAAGGGATTGATCGTGCTGCTTCTGTTTGCACTGTTTGCATCATTCTTTCAGCTGAACACGATATCCTGGCTGCTGTCGAATTCTCTTGGTGTAGGAATTACGGCAGGAATTATCATTTTCCAGCCGGAACTCCGAAGAGCTCTCGAGCAGCTTGGACGTAGGAATTTTGTATCCAAGATGTTTTCACAGACAGAGGGAACTAGTGAAGTCTTCCTGACAGATAAAGATATTCAGGAACTGGTGAAGGCTTCTTTTGAGATGGGAAAGGTAAAGACCGGAGCCCTGATGGTAATAGAGAGAGCAGTTGCGCTGGGAGAGTATGAGAGGACAGGTATTCTGATTGATGCACTTCTGACCAGACAGCTGCTGATTAATATTTTTGAGCATAATACTCCGCTTCATGACGGAGCAGTCATTATTCGAGGTAACAGGGTTTCCAGTGCCACATGCTACCTCCCTCTGACGGACAGATTAGATATTGGAAAAGAGTTAGGTACGAGACATCGTGCAGCAGTTGGAATCAGTGAGGTGAGTGATAGTATCACCATTGTGGTATCGGAGGAGACAGGTAAGGTCTCTGTAGCCCAGGATGGAAAGCTTACCAGAGATATGACTAAGGAGAGCCTGACTGCAAGACTCCAGATTCTGACAGAAGAGAACAAGAATAATAGCAAGAATGACATTGTGGATCTCTTTAGTAAGTGGAAAGGAAAGATACGCAGTAATGATAGACCAAAATCCGGAGATAAAGAATAACGGTAATAATATAGAGAACCAGCTGCCAGAAGGATTTCCAGAAGACAGAGGCGGGAACAATAATGGCAACATCGGTATGAAAGTCCTGTCGGTGTTTATCGCAATCCTTATATGGCTGCTTGTTGCTAACACGAATGATCCGGTAATCACGAGACATTTTATTAATATTCCTGTGAAAGTGACTCATGAGAGTGTGCTGGCTAATAAGGGGTATGCTTATCAGATCTTAGATGGAAGCCAGGTATCATTTGTAGTACGCGGTAAGAAGAGTCTTGTTCAGAGTCTGGATAATGAAGATTTCCAGGCGGTAGCGGACCTTAGGAAGCTTTCCCTCGTGGATGCAGTTCCCATTGATGTTACTGCGAAGAGGAATAACGGACAGCTTGAGATTACTCTTGGCAATACGAATACCTTAAGAATCAAGAGAGACCGTCTGGTGACAGTCAGTGTGCCAGTTAATATCGAGACCTCAGGCAAGCCTGCAGATGGCTTTGCAGTAGGTACGACAACAGGTACCCCTAATCTGATTAAAGTCAAAGGACCAAAGAATGTGCTCTCTAATGTCAAGGAGATTCGTGTAGGCATCAATGTATCAGGAGCAATTGGAGATTTGACTTCGATTGAGACACCAGTACTGTATGATGGTGATGGCAATAGGATTGATGACGCTCAGATTAACATTAGTACCAAAAAGATTTCCGTCGCTGCGGATATCTGGAAGACGAAAGATGTCGAGGTCAAGATGGGTTATTATGGAACTCCAAAGAGTGGATATAAGCTGACCTCATTTGACTATGAGCCAAAGAAGATTACGGTAGCGGCACCGAATGATGTCTTAGAAGATCTGGATACCATCTACTTAGATGATGTTTCCATAGAGGGTATGGACAGTAATTACGAGAAAGATATCAATATCACTGAGGACATCCTTCCAGACAATGTCATTCTGGCTGACGAAGATACCAAGGATATCAAGATTCAGGCTAACATTGATCCAATTATCTCAAAGAAGTTAAGTTTTGATAAATCACAGCTGAAGGTTAAGAACCTTGGAAAGTATGATTTATCCTATGCTTCCGGTAACAAGTATGCTTTTACAGTAGAAGGACCAAAGTCAACCGTAGAGGCTCTTGGAGTAGGGGATTTCAAACCGTGGATTGATATGTCAGGCCTGGAAGAAGGAGAGCATGAAGTTAAGATTCATGTGAAAGAGGTGAAGGGCGTCACTGTCTCTGACAGTAAGACGATCAAAGTTGTTCTTACTGAGAAGTAAGTATTCTTTGGCAGTAGATGGGACGAGATAACGTCAGGAGATATATATGAAAGAGAAGACAGAGAAACAATTATGCAATGCATTCATGGATCTTCTTGGGAGGTATCCTTTTTCAAAGATTACTATCCAGAAGATTGCAAGTGAATGCGGAGTGAACCGTCAGACGGTATATTATCACTATGACAATATATATGATCTCATGAAGGCAGCTTTTGAGGAAGAACTAATCGTAGAAAGTGGGATGTATGAAGTGAAGTCGTGGGACATAGCAATGACACGGCTTCTCAAGTGGATGAAGGAGAGAAGATTTATTATCAAGAATATTCTTTCCAACACAGATATCCACTATCTGAGGCAGACAATTTATCCCTTAATCTTAAAATGTATGACAGGGGAGTATATGCCGACTAGAATCATAAGACCAGACCAGAAGCTAGACAACAACTTTGTGCAGTATTTCCTTACGCTTGGTATCACACAATATATCCTTGAGTGGGCGGAGAGTGACTTTAAGGAGTCCGAGGAAGACATCATCCATAATTTTATGGACTTGCTCAAGAAGGTTTATGAGTAGATAAGAGGACAGAAGCATGATTTCCAGCACAGCTAATGCGAAAATTAAAAATATTATGAACTTAAAGAAGAGTGCCCGGGCTCGGCGGAAGAATGACTGCTACCTGGTGGAAGGCCCTCGAATGTTCTTTGAGATTCCCAAAGATCGTCTGATGGAGGTTTATCTGACAGCAGACTTTGAGGATAAGTACCGTGAGAAGCTTCAGGGTTATCACTATGAGCTGATCAGCGACGGTGTCTTAAAACATATCTCAGATACTAAGACTCCGCAGGGAGTTACCGCAATTGTGGAGAGGAAAGAGCCAACACTAGAAGAACTCCTTGAGAGGGAAGAACATCCGCTGCTTTTTGTCCTGGAGAATTTACAAGATCCAGGCAATCTTGGCACTATCATTCGTACCAGCGAGGGGGCAGGTGTGACTGGAATTATTATGAACCGGGGAACGGTGGATCCTTATAATAATAAAGTGATTCGTGCAACCATGGGTGCAATCTTTCGGGTGCCGATTGTTATTGTTGACGATCTTTCACCTGTTTTTGAATTATTCCATGAGCGAGGCATCACAAGCTATGCGGCACATCTGGCAGGAGACCTCTTCTACAAGAGTGATTACAGAGGGGGAACTGCTTTTCTGATTGGAAATGAGGGCAACGGACTTACTGATCAGACAGCAGAACAGGCTGATGTTAAGATCCGCATTCCGATGAAGGGACAGGTAGAATCTCTCAATGCAGCAGTGGCTTCCACAGTGCTGATGTATGAGGCCATGAGACAGAGAGATTATGCAGATATTAATAAGTGACATTGTAAAATCTATGAAAAATCATAAGGTTTTATCTATTTTAGATAGATAAGATCTTATTTTTTTGCATTTTTTAGACAAAATACCGTAAAATGAAGAGGAAAAATCAAAACGTCAATAATAAATCAATTATGAATAATTTATTGGTAAAAAATGCATTAAAAAACAAGAAAAATATTCACTTTATCATGCAAAAGCACAACGTAATATGACAAATCTATATAATTGTATAGATACACATTGGTTATAATGTGCTAAAATAAAAACAAGATTTGGGTCTGTAGTGTTGGACTGCGGTCCCTATAAGATTAAGGAGGGTTTACTTATGGCAAAGTATATGATGGCGTTAGACGCTGGTACAACTAGTAACCGTTGTATCCTTTTCAATCAGAAGGGTGAGATTTGTAGTGTAGCTCAGCAGGAGTTCACACAGTACTTCCCACATCCAGGTTGGGTTGAGCATGATGCTAATGAGATTTGGGAGACACAGTTATCTGTAGCTCGTAAGGCTATGCAGAACCTTGGAGTAACAGCTGATGATATCGCTGGTATCGGTATTACTAACCAGCGTGAGACAACTATCGTTTGGGATCGTGAGACAGGTGTTCCTATCTATCACGCAATCGTATGGCAGTGCCGTCGTACTTCTGAGTATGCTGATTCCCTGAAAGCTAAGGGATTAACAGAGACTATCCAGAAGAAGACAGGTCTTGTAATCGATGCATACTTCTCAGGAACAAAGATTCACTGGATTCTTGAGAACGTACCTGGAGCAAGAGAGAAAGCAGACGCTGGACAGCTTATGTTTGGTACAGTTGATTGCTGGTTAATCTACAACTTATCTGGAAAGAAAGTTCACGTTACAGATTACTCTAACGCAGCTAGAACAATGCTCTTTAACATCAATACACTTCAGTGGGATGATGAGATCCTTGCAGAGCTTAACATTCCTAAGAGCATGCTTCCTACACCTAAGCCATCAAGTGAGATTTATGGTATGACAGAAGAGTCCTTATTCGGTGGACGTATTCCTATCGCTGGTGCAGCTGGTGACCAGCAGGCAGCTCTGTTTGGCCAGACATGCTTCAATCCTGGCGAAGCTAAGAACACATATGGTACAGGTACATTCATGCTGATGAACATCGGTAACAAGATGCAGTTATCTAAGAATGGTCTTCTTACAACTGTCGCTTGGGGACTTGACGGCGAAGTTAACTACGCATTTGAGGGATCCGTATTCGTAGCTGGTGCTGCTATCCAGTGGTTAAGAGATCAGCTCAAGGTTATTGATTCCGCACCAGATTCAGAGTACTTCTGTACAAAGGTTGAGGATACAAACGGATGCTACGTAGTACCTGCATTTACAGGTCTTGGAGCTCCATATTGGGATCAGTATGCTCGTGGATGTATCGTTGGTTTAACACGTGGATGTAACAAGGCTCACATCATTCGTGCAACTGTTGAGTCTCTTGCATATCAGACAAACGATATCCTTGAGGCTATGCAGGCAGATGCAGGCGTTAAGCTGGCAGCTCTTAAGGTTGACGGTGGAGCTTGTACAAACGACTTCATGATGCAGTTCCAGTCTGATATCATTAACGCTCCTGTACATCGTCCAAAATGTGTAGAGACAACAGCTATGGGTGCTGCTTACTTAGCAGGACTTGCAGTTGGATATTGGAACAGCAAAGAAGACGTTATCAAGAACTGGCAGATCGATAGAATCTTCGAGCCTAAGATGGATGACGAGACACGTCAGACATTACTCAAGGGCTGGAAGAAGGCTGTTCATCGTGCATTAGGATGGGCTAAAGACGACGCTGAATAATCAGTTGATATTATCTTGATAAAAGAATAAGTCTATAATGGAGGGACTGTTGCTTAGGCAACAGTCCCTCTTTAATGTATAGCTAACTGGATTAATAATTGACTAACGCTGGGGTAAAAGAGTATAGTACATTGTATACGAGATGTAATTATCATATGTTTTATTGAATTCAAAGGTTCCGACCAGGATCAGAAGATCCGGAAGGGATCTTTTCTTTGAATTAAAATAATAGAAGGTGATACAATGTTAAGAGAATTAAAGTTCAATAAACAGCAGGGAGATACCCTGATTGTTAACCCCAATGATCATCAGGAGAATCAGAAGCTTGCCATGCATATCTCTAAGGTGACTGTGCTGGCGAATATTCTTCTGGCATCCTTTAAGATGTTTGCAGGATTGTTCGCTCATTCTAGCGCCATGGTTTCTGATGCGGTGGATTCGGCCTCTGATGTTTTAAGTACCCTGATTGTGATGATCGGAATTAAAATATCCGGTAAACAGTCTGATGAAGACCATCCTTATGGACATGACAGATTTGAGTGTGTGGCGAGTATCATATTGTCTGTGATGCTTGGTGTTACTGGGGTCGGAATTGGTATCAGTGGTGTTAATAAGATTGCTGGCGGAGTTGATAAATTAAGAGTACCAGGAGTCCTTGCCTTGATCGCAGCTATCGTTTCCATCGTTGTCAAGGAAAGCATGTTTTGGTATACTAAAAAAGGAGCTGACAAGATTCATTCCAGTGCACTGATGGCCGATGCATGGCACCATAGATCAGACGCTTTAAGTTCTGTTGGCAGTTTATTAGGTATCGGTGCTTCCCTTTTGGGATTCCCGATTTTCGATCCGATTGCCAGTATTGTGATCTGTCTCTTTATCCTGAAGGCAGCGATTGGAATTTTTAAGGATTCCATCAACAAGATGGTTGACCGGTCTGCAGATCAGGAGGTTGTCGACAAACTGATTCGTAATGTGAGAGCGATTCCAGGAGTAGAACGGATTGATGATATTGCGACAAGACAGTTTGGATCTAAGTTCTATGTGGATCTTGAGATTGCCGTGAGGGAAGACCTCACAGTGAGAGAGGGACATGATATCGCACAGAGAGTTCATGATACCATGGAGAGAAATTTTCCAGAGGTGAAACATGTGATGATTCATGTTAATCCTTACAGTGACAACTCAGATAAGCATGAGATCAAAAAACAAGAAGAGGTAAGTCCCATAAATAATAAGAAGGCAGTTATGGGATAAGATATTGAAGGCTCCATAATCGATGTTATATCGTTTATGGAGCCTATATTTTGCCGTGCATGCAAGTGGACTGCCGGTGGCAGTCCAACTTGTTAAGCACTATGAAGATAGTAAGGAGAAGGTAAGATGGCGAAGGTGAAGGTTACATATTTACAGCACAGTGGATTCCTGGTAGAGACAGAGCATAACTATCTGCTCTTTGACTATTGGAAAGGCAAGCTTCCAAAGCTTGACTATGAGAAGGATTTATACATTTTCTCTTCCCATGCCCATGGGGATCATTACTGTAAGGATATTTTTAAATTCGAAACCTTATGTAAAAATGTCAGATATATTCTGTCCTTTGATATCAGGGAGGCAGACCGGGCTTGGAAGAAGGCAAATGATGTAACTTTCATGGAGATCCATGATCATGTAAATGTTGGAGCCTGTGAGATTTCTACACTATTTTCCACCGATGAAGGAGTGGCATTTATAGTCAAGTTAGATGGACTCAATCTTTATCATGCGGGCGATCTCCACTGGTGGGATTGGCCAGGAGAACCGGAAGAGGAGAATAAGGAGATGGGAAGACTCTATCGGGAAGAGATAGAGAAGATCAAAGACCAACAGTTTGACATTGCCTTTGTCGTTCTGGATCCGAGACAGGAAGAAGCTGGAAGATACGGCATGGATTATTTTCTCTCCCATGTCCACTCGAGATATGTATTCCCGATGCACTGCTGGGAAGATTACAAGCTGATCGCGGATTACAAGAAGGATAACGATAGGAAATATCTAACGACTCAGATTGTAGGTATTGCCCATAAAGAGCAGGAATTTGAGCTAGATTGGTAACCACATCATAATATATTACAGTTCATGCATCATATTAATACAGGTAGTTCTAACTATTTTTCACTGACTTCCATCTGAGCCTACGCTCC
>JAXJRI010000122.1:0-19694 GCA_036310685.1 Lachnospiraceae bacterium
GAGAAGGTTGGAGCTGAGATTCGTAAGCTTTACAGCTGGAGTGCAGAGGATAAGTTAATCAACAACTAATCCTTGTTCTCATAATATGATATTTAACACCCTGTCAGTTTATGGCAGGGTGTTTTTGTGTTTTTCTCAGAGATGTGATATGATATGCTATACCCCATAGAACAAGGGAATATATATTGAAGATTCTTTAAAGGAGAAATATAGATATGTTAAGAGAATGTGATTTTACGGCCTATGCTTTTGAGGAGAAGCAGGACCTAAAAGAATTGAGAGCGACTGGCTATGTGCTCAGACATAAGAAGAGTGGGGCGAGAGTCCTTCTCATCGAGAATGAATACGAGAACAAGGTTTTCAGTATTGCTTTCCGCACTCCGCCTACCAATGATACGGGTGTTGCTCATATCATGGAGCACAGTACGCTCTGTGGTTCCCGTAAGTTCCCATCCAAGGACCCATTCATTGAACTTGCCAAGGGTTCTCTGAATACCTTCTTAAATGCGATGACTTATCCGGATAAGACAGTATATCCGATCGCCAGCTGCAATGATAAGGACTATCATAATCTGATGGATGTCTATCTGGATGCTGTGTTCCATCCTAATATTTATCAGAAGCCAGAGATTATGGAGCAGGAAGGCTGGCACTATGAGATGGACGATAAGAATGACAGCTTAAAGTTTAATGGTGTCGTTTACAATGAGATGAAGGGTGTCTACTCAGACCCGGAGGCACTTCTTGAAAGAAGAATTCAGAATGTCCTTCTTCCAGATACTACCTATGCTTACGAATCTGGTGGAGATCCTGACTGCATCCCACAGTTGACCAGAGAGGATTTCTTAGCCTTCCACCAGAAGTTCTACCATCCTTCTAACAGTTATATTTATCTCTATGGAAATGTAGATTTTAAGAAGGAGCTTGACTACATTGATAAAGAGTATTTAAGCAATTATGACTATCAGGAGGTAGACTCCGAGATTGCATTACAGAAGCCATTTTCTACTCCGATTGAGTATAAGGATACTTATTCCGTGGGAAGTGATTTCAATGAGGATGGAGTCTACTTAACCTACAATGTTGTTGCTGGATCTAGCTGTGATAATAAGCTGACTCTGGCAATGCAAATCTTGGATTATGTACTGTTCTCCATGCCAGGAGCACCAATCAAGCAGAAGATGATTGATGCGGGAATTGGTAAAGATTTCGACAGCTTCTATGATTCTAGTATTCAGCAGCCGATCTTCTCCATCAGCGCCAAGAAGGCAGCCCCGGGAGAGGAGAAGCATTTCTTAAGAGTGCTGACGGATGCCTTAAAAGAAGTAGTGGATAAGGGCATCGATAAGAAAGCGGTTTATTCTATTATTAACAGTTTAGAGTTTAAATACCGCGAGGCGAATTTTGGACGTTTCCCTAAGGGATTAATTTATGGTCTGAATTTCCTGAGTTCCTGGCTGTATGATGACAAGAAAGCCTTAGAGATCGCTGATTCCCTGACTCCGCTGGCTGAACTTAAGAAAGAAGTGGAGTCGGGATATTTTGAGAATCTGATTAAGACTTATCTCTTAGACAATCCTCACAAGGCTTATGTTGCCCTCTATCCAGAGAAAGGCAAGAATGAACGCTTAGAGGAACAGTTAAAGGATCAGCTGGCAAGAGTGAAGGCCTCCCTCAATGAGAAGCAGCTTTATTACTTAGAGCGCCAGACCAAGAAGCTTCGTGCTTTCCAGGAGACTCCATCTACTCAGGAGGAGCTTGAGAAGATTCCGCTCCTAGAGCTCTCAGATATCAAGAGAGATCCGATGCCATTCTCTAATAAGGAGATGACTATTGGTGGTCTTCCAGTCGTAGCTCATGATTACGAGACGAATGGGATCATCTACTTTGATTTCTATTTTGACTGCACTGAGCTTCCGGAGGAGCTGATTCCTTATATGACACTTCTTGTCGATGTCTTAAGAGATGTCGACACTGAGCATTTCAAATATAATGATCTGGCCAGCGAGATTGGACTGAAGGTGGGAGGACTTACATTTGGAACAGGTATCACACCACTTGCATGGAAGCATGACGGTTACCGTCCTTTCTTCTCCATCAAGATGAAATGCTTAAAGGATCAGGTTCAGGATGGTATGAATCTGATTAAGGAGATCTTATTTACAACCAAGCTTTCCGATACCAAGAGGATCAAGGAGATTATCTCTGAACTTGCCACAAAGATGGAGAGCAGAATTCCTTCCTCCGGCAATGTTTTTGCGGCTAACCGTGCTATGTCCTATGTGAATCCACAGATGAGATACAAGGAGAGCGCAGAGGGAATCGAGTATTTTGATTTCCTGAGAGATTTCGATAAACATTATCTTTCTAAGAAAGATACTTTAGTAAAACAGCTGACCAGAGCACTTCACTGCATTTTCCGCAAGGAGAATCTCACCGTAGGTTTAACTGGTCAATTTGACTTCAAGGCACTTCTTGAGGATGAGTTTGCTGAGTTTGGAAAAGAATTATTTAAAGAGCCTTGTGTCAAGTCGGTTCCAAATCTTCCGATGGGCAAGCTGAATGAAGGAATTAAGACCCCAAGTAAGGTTCAGTATTCCGCTGCTGTCGGCAGCTTCTACTCACCTAAGAGACCATTCACAGGAGCACTGAATGTATTAAAGACAATCTTCTCCTATGATTATCTCTGGGTTAATGTTCGTGTGACAGGTGGCGCTTACGGGTGTGGCTGTGGATTTACCAGAGATGGATATGGATACTTCACTTCCTACCGCGATCCACACCTGAAGGATACTTATGAGGTTTATCAAAAGGCTGCCGATTATGTAAAAGATTTCGATGTCGATGACCGTGATATGAGAAAGTATATCATCGGAACTATCAGCAGTATGGATCAGCCATTAGAGCCGGTTTCTTTGGGAGACCGTTCCTTTGTCGCATATCAGTCTGGTATTACAATCGAGACACTGGCGCATGAGAGACAGCAGGTTCTTAACTGCAGCCAGGAGGATATCCGAGCACTTGCCCCATATATTCAGGCAATCATTGATACCCAGGCAATCTGCACCATCGGAAATGAAGCTAAGATTGAGGCAGAGGCAGAGATCTTTAACAATGTGAGAACTCTTAGTTAAAAGAGATAGAGGAATAAGAATGGCTAAAGAATTTAAATCAGGTTTCGTTACTATTATTGGAAGACCGAATGTAGGTAAGTCTACTTTGATGAATCAGATTATCGGTCAGAAGATTGCGATCACATCTAACCGTGCCCAGACTACGAGAAATCGTATTCAGACTGTCTATACATCTGAGGAAGGTCAGATTGTCTTCCTGGATACTCCTGGTATTAACCGAGCTAAGAATAAGCTAGGTGATTATATGCTCATGGCAGCGGAGAGAACCTTAAGTGAGGTGGACCTGATCTTATGGCTGGTAGAACCGTCCACTTATATTGGTGCGGGCGAGCAGCATATCATCGAAAAATTAAAGAACGTGAAGACACCAGTAATTCTGGTGATCAATAAGACAGACAAGGCTTCTGAGGAAGAGATTCTGACCGCAATCACGGCATACAAAGATCAGCTCAGTTTTGCTGAGATTGTTCCTGTGAGCGCGCTCACAGGTGATAATAAAGAAGATCTTATCCATACCATCTTCGCATATCTTCCAGAGGGTCCGATGTATTATGATGAGGATACCATCACAGATCAGCCCGAGCGTCAGATTGTTGCTGAGATGATCCGTGAGAAGGCTCTTCGGAATTTGGACAAGGAGATTCCGCATGGTATCGCTGTCGTAATTGAGAAGATGCATGTGAGAAAGAAGGGCGATATCGTGGATATCAATGCGGTGATCGTCTGCGAGAGAGAGTCCCACAAGCCGATCATCATTGGAAAGCGTGGTGCCATGATCAAGAAGATCGGTACCGAGTCAAGAATTGAGATTGAGAATCTTCTGGATATGAAGGTTAATCTCAAACTTTGGGTGAAAGTCAGAAAAGAGTGGAGAGATAATGACCTCATGCTCAAGAATTATGGATTTGATAAGAAAGAGCTTTAGGAGGCAGGAATGGCTGAGCAGACGAAAGTGACAGGAATCACTCTCTCTGTGTATCCGATTGGAGAAAATGACCGCAGGCTCACGATTCTCACTAAGGAGCGGGGAAAGATTCAGGTCTTTGCCAGAGGCTGTCGGAGACCGACGCATCCTCTGTTCGGCGTGACAGCACCACTGATCTACTGTGAATATATGATCACAGAAGGAAGACGTTATGATTATCTGAATTCCGCTGTGTGCAAGGATTATTTCAAAGAGATTAAGAAGGATCTGGAAGATATCTACTACAGCACTTATTTTGCTGAGGTTGTCTCCTACTTCACCATGGAAGGTCAGGATGCGAGAGATGTGCTGAATCTTCTCTATGTGACCTTCGCTGCCATGAGGAAGAAGCTCCTATCGAATCAAGTGATTCGCAGAATCTTTGAACTGAAGATCATGCAGTTTAATGGTATCGGGATGGGAGTTACCTCCTGCCTTAACTGTGGCAGAGAAGATCATCTGTCGGTCCTCTCTCTTCGTGACGGAGGAGTATACTGCAGTGACTGTGGAAGGCAGATTCATGATGGCAGACCCATCGATTGGAGGGTGCGAAAGGTACTCTGGTACATTTCTGTAGTTCCGCTCAGCAGGCTCTATGCTTTTTCGATGGAGGAAGAGGTATTTACAGAGCTTTCCTGGATTGTCAAGCAGTTCATGCGTCTGCATCTGGAGCATACATTTCCTGCAGCGAAAATGCTGTCAATGTTTGAGTGAGACTTGAAATATCGATGGAACCATTGTAGAATAAATGTCAGTGTATATAATTATTAAAATAACGAGGTAATTTATCATGGAAAAGACGATGGACAAAATCATTGCACTTGCAAAGGCCAGAGGTTTCGTATATCAGGGTTCTGAGATCTACGGCGGACTTGCAAACACTTGGGATTATGGAAATCTTGGTGTTGAGCTTAAGAATAATGTTAAGAGAGCCTGGTGGAAGAAGTTTATCCAGGAGAATCCTTACAATGTCGGAGTGGACTGTGCTATTCTGATGAACCCACAGACATGGGTTGCCAGCGGACATCTGGGTGGTTTCTCCGATCCTCTGATGGACTGCCGTGAGTGTAAGGAGAGATTCCGTGCCGACAAACTGATTGAAGAGTGGGCTGAGGAGCACAATATTGAGCTCGATTCTTCTGTAGACGGATGGTCTAACGAGAAGATGGAGCAGTGGATTGAGGATAACAATGTCGCTTGTCCAAGCTGTGGTAAGCACAACTTCACAGAGATCCGTCAGTTCAACCTGATGTTCAAGACTTTCCAGGGTGTTACTGAGGATGCTAAGAATACAGTATACCTTCGTCCTGAGACTGCACAGGGTATCTTTGTAAACTTCAAGAACGTCCAGAGAACTTCCAGAAAGAAAGTTCCATTCGGTATCGGACAGATTGGTAAGTCCTTCCGTAATGAGATCACTCCTGGTAACTTCACATTCCGTACCAGAGAGTTCGAGCAGATGGAGTTAGAGTTCTTCTGCAAGCCTGATACAGACTTAGAGTGGTTCAAATATTGGAAAGACTACTGTGTAAAATGGATCCAGGATCTTGGAATCAAGGAGGACGAGATGCGCCTTCGTGACCATGATAAAGAGGAGTTATCCTTCTATTCCAGAGCAACTACTGATATCGAGTTCCTCTTCCCATTCGGATGGGGCGAGCTCTGGGGAATCGCTGACAGAACAGATTACGACCTTTCTCGTCATCAGGAGGTTTCTGGACAGGATCTTACATACTTTGATTCTGAGGAGAACCGTAAGTATATCCCATATGTTATCGAGCCATCACTGGGTGCTGACCGTGTAACATTAGCTTTCCTCTGCGCAGCTTATGATGAGGAGGAGTTAGAGGGTGGAGATACCAGAACCGTACTTCACTTCCATCCACAGTTAGCTCCAGTCAAGATCGCTGTCCTTCCACTGTCCAAGAAGTTAAATGAGCAGGCTGAGAAGGTTTATGCAGAGCTCTCTAAGAGATACAACTGCGAGTATGATGACAGAGGTAACATCGGTAAGAGATATCGTCGTCAGGATGAGATCGGAACACCATTCTGTGTTACTTATGACTTCGATTCCTTGGAGGATGGAGCTGTCACAATCAGAGACAGAGATACTATGGAGCAGGAGAGAATCAAGATCGAGGATCTTCCACACTACTTCGCAAAAAAGTTTGAGTACTAGAATTCTTAAGAATTTCAAAAAACATAAATTCTTAAGTTATAGAGGTATCAAACTTAATAAAAGAAAGAATTGACCATATAGACTTGCATTTTTTGTTAGTTAGTTGTATTTTAAATTTAACACATATGTGGTGACAAATGTTAAGACACATAAGTATCTGCGAAAGCTTACTTTAGAGCAGAGACGGATGTGGACATATCATTAATTCTTGAGGAACAAGGGCGTTCATAAATCGATGATTTGTGGACGCTTTTTCTTTTTGCTACAAAACATGAATTCTTTTGAATTAGAAATTTGTGTAAGGTCACTGTGGCGAAGGAAGACAAAGGGTGTTAAAATAATTAAGTTGTAGGTGGTGCTTGAGTGTACTGGAGCAACATAATCCTTTTGAATTGAAAGTAACTGTTGTAATAATATCATAGGAAAAATAATATCATAGGAAAGGATGCATTGATTATGAAAACAGATGTAAAAGGAATCTTTGGAGAAAATGTCTTTAGTGATTCTGTTATGAAGAATCGCCTTCCAAAATCCGCTTATAAAAATTTAAAAGCTACCATCGAAACTGGTGCTGACCTGGATCGTGAGACAGCCGATATCATCGCTCATGAGATGAAAGAGTGGGCTATCGAAAAAGGAGCAACTCATTTCACTCACTGGTTCCAGCCACTGACTGGTATCACAGCAGAAAAGCATGATGCATTTATCGACCCACAGGAAGATGGAACAACCTTACTGAGATTCTCCGGTAAAGAGCTGATCAAAGGAGAGCCAGATGCTTCTTCTTTCCCATCCGGTGGTCTTCGTGCAACATTTGAGGCAAGAGGATATACAGCTTGGGATTGTACATCACCAGCATTTATCAAAGAGACACCACATTCCACCATTCTCTGCATCCCTACTGCTTTCTGTTCCTATAAAGGTGAGGCACTTGATAAGAAGACACCATTACTTCGCTCTATGCAGGCTCTTGATGCTGAGGCAACTAGAGCTCTCAAGTTATTTGGTAAGAATGTTAAGCATGTCAACGCTTCCGTTGGAGCAGAGCAGGAGTATTTCCTGATTGACAAAGATAAATTTGAACAGCGTAAAGACTTAATCTACACTGGAAGAACCTTATTTGGAGCAATGCCTCCAAAAGGACAGGAGTTAGATGATCACTATTTTGGAGCAATTCCAGAAAGAATCCTTGGATTCATGCAGCAGTTCAATATTGAGCTGTGGAAACTTGGTATTTCTGCTAAGACTCAGCATAATGAGGTTGCACCGGCACAGCATGAGATTGCTCCAATTTATGATCAGATCAATATTGCAACCGATCATAACCAGCTGATTATGGAAACTGCCCAGCGTGTTGCTGAGGAGCAGGGCTTAAAATGCCTGCTTCATGAGAAGCCATTCGATGGAATCAACGGATCCGGTAAGCACGATAACTGGTCTATCACCACAGATGAAGGTGAGAACCTCTTAGATCCAGGTAAGACACCTCATGAGAACGTACAGTTCCTCTTCTTCTTATCCGCAATCATCAAAGCCGTTGATGAGCATGCAGATCTCTTAAGACTTTCTGCATCCAGTGCTGGTAATGATCATCGTCTGGGAGCTAATGAGGCGCCTCCAGCAATCGTATCTATCTTCCTTGGTGAGCAGCTTCAGGATGTTGTAGAGCAGTTAGTAGATAATGGCGAGGCAACAAGCTCCTTAGAGGGTGGAGAGTACGTATCTGGTGTACACAGTCTTCCACACTTCAAGAAAGATGCCACAGACCGTAACCGTACTTCACCATTCGCTTTCACTGGTAACAAGTTCGAGTTCCGTATGGTAGGATCTACACAGTCTATCGCAGACCCTAACACCGTACTTGATACAATCGTTGCGGAAGCATTAAGTGAGATGACTGATAAGCTTGAGAAGGCAGATAACTTTGAGATGGCTCTTCATGACCTGATTAAAGAGACCCTGACAGAACATCAGCGCATCATCTTCAACGGAGATGGATATTCAGATGAGTGGGTTAAGGAAGCTGAGAGAAGAGGACTTCCAAACCTTAAGTGCCTTGTTGATGCAGTTCCTGTTCTCTTAAAAGAAGATGTTGTTGAGATGTTTGAGAAACATGGTGTCTTCACACGTGCAGAGCTTGAGAGCCGTGCTGAGGTATACTATGAGAACTACTCTAAGACCATCAACATTGAGGCACTCACTATGATTGATATGGCTAAGAAGCAGATTGTTCCTGCAGTTATCCAGTATCAGTCACAGCTTGCAGATTCTATCAACAAATTAAAAGCTGCAGTACCTGGAATTGACACATCCGTTCAGGAGAAGCTTATCACAGATATTGAGAAGAACTTAAAGGATGCTTTCGCTGCTTTAGGTAAACTGGAAGAGGTTACCTTTAATGCAGAGAACATGGAGGAAGGTGCCGATCAGGGTCACTACTTCCACGATGTTGTCTTCTCAGCTATGTCTGATCTGAGAGCACCGATCGACAAGTTAGAGATGCTTGTTGCCAAGGAAGCATGGCCAATCCCAAGCTACGGCGACATGATCTTCGAGGTATAATTACAGAAATCATCTTAGATAAGATAACTAACCCCGTCTATTCGTACAGAATAGGCGGGGCTTTTTGTTGACAAAAAGCACTTCATTTTCTATAGTTGGTGAAGTGGCCTTAAGGCCAATCATAAGTTTAAGAAATATGAGGATAAGGAAATGTACTATCAGGATTTTGTCGATAAATTAAAGAAGCGAGGAAGTGTACCTGGTTTAGGGGCCATCGGTGCTCTGCTAGATCAGCTGGGACATCCCGAGAGGAAACTCAGGATTATTCATATTGCTGGCACGAATGGAAAGGGGTCGGTCTCTGCCTATCTTGGAACTATCTTAAAATGTGCCGGCTACCGTGTCGGAAGATATATCTCCCCGACAATTCAGTGTTATGAGGAACGTTATCAGATCAATGGAGGTTATATTTCTAGAGAAGATCTGGAGAACTTATATGATAAAGTTTATGATGCCATCTTAAAAGTGGAGGCAGAGACAGAATATCGACCGACTCTGTTTGAGGCGGAGACGGCAGCGGCTTTCCTATATTTTTATGATAAGAGAACAGAGTTTGCCATCATCGAGTGTGGTATGGGCGGCCTCTTAGATGCCACCAATATTATTGAGAAACCTTATCTGTCTGTCATCACCTCTATCAGTTATGACCATAAGCAGTTTCTGGGAGATACTTTAGAGGAGATTGCAGGCCAGAAGGGCGGCATCATCAAAGAGGGAGTTCCCATCGTTCTTGCCAAGAATCTTAAGTCAGTGCAGGGTGTGATTGAGGCTTTGGCTAAGGAGAAAAGTGCTAAGTTCGTCAATGCAGCTGACCATGGGCTTGAGATTCTAGATGAGAATCCAGAGGGAACTGCATTTTCTCTGGATGGAAAATTCTATGAGACTAATCTTGCGGGAAGACACCAGGTGGACAATGCGGTCTGCGCCATTCTTGCTGCAGAGGAGCTGATGAATGATAAAGACGTCAGAAAGATTACCGTTCCTGCAATCCGTCAGGGAATCGGAAGAACCAGATGGCCGGGCAGATTAGAGCTTGTCAGCAGACATCCGCTCTTTTACCGCGATGGAGCGCACAATCCAGATGGGGCAAGGATGCTGTCCCAATTTTTGGAAAAATATTTTACAAACCAAAGAATCATTTATATAATAGGAGTACTGAAAGACAAAGAATATGATAAGATGATGGATCAGCTGATTCCGCTTGGAAGTGAAGCATATGTTTTTCGGCCAAGGAATGAGAGAGGATTGGATGCGGAGACTCTGGCTAGGACTATTCGAAGGAGAGGAATCCCGGCTAAGGTATGCCAAGATATTAATGAGGCAGTGGGACTTGCCTGCAGTCACGTAGAAGGGGACGATGTGATTGTAGCCTGCGGATCACTCTCTTTTATGGAAGAGATGAATCATTCAGAGAATTTCCAGAAAGTGAGAGAGTTCGTTTAAGCTCACTTGGAACAGTAGGAGGAGAAATCATGCATATCGGAAAGTATAGTTTTGACACCAACCGCAGGGGTTATATCATGGGAATCCTTAATGTCACACCAGATTCATTTTCTGATGGCGGAAATTATAATCAGCTTGATAAAGCGCTCTTTCACGCAGAAGAGATGATTAAGCAGGGAGCCAGTATTCTCGATGTTGGAGGAGAGTCCACACGGCCTGGCTATACACAGATTTCTAATCAGGAGGAGATTGAGAGGGTAGTGCCGGTAATCTCAAAACTGAAAGAGTCATTTGATGTTCCGATTTCTCTAGATACTTATAAAGCGGACGTTGCCAAGGCAGGCATTGAGGCAGGAGCAGATATGATTAATGATATCTGGGGTCTGCGCTATGATGAAGGAGAGATGAGCCATGTCATCGCTGACAGTGGTGTAGCCTGCTGTTTGATGCATAATAGAGAAGCAGAGATTGATTATTGTGGCATGGGCGATGTGATTGAGGCAGATCTTCATCCTTATGTCATGGATCTGATGGGACGGGTCAGTAAGCCATGTCTCTATTATCTCTCAAAGTTCTGTAAAGACATTGATCAGATCATGAAGATAGCTGGAGAAGCAGATATTAAAGGAGAGCAGATTGTCCTTGATCCAGGCATCGGTTTTGGAAAGTCTTATGAACAGAACCTTATGACCATACGTCATCTAGATATCTTAAAGAATTGGAATCTGCCAATCCTGTTAGGAACTTCCCGCAAACGAGTGATTGGAAGAGGAAGTGGGGATCTTCCGGTAGAAGACAGAGATGAGGGAACGGCAGCGACAACAGTATTTGGAAGAATGAAGGGGGCTTCTTTCTTCCGTGTTCATAACTGTCAGATTAATTACAGAGAGTTAGTTATGATTGATTCTCTGTTAAACTGCGATAAGTAAGCTCAAATATGAGGGCACAATAATGGAGAGAATAGAATGTTAGACGAGATTCATATCTGTAACCTTGAAGTATTTGCCAACCATGGTGTTTATCCAGAAGAGAATGTACTAGGACAGAAGTTCGTATTAGATGTATTTCTCTATCTTGACACCAGCAAGGCAGGACAATCGGATGCCTTAGATGATTCGACTAATTATGGACAGGTTGCAGCCTATCTCGAGCAAGAGATGAAGAGTCAGAATGATAAATTGTTAGAGCGCATTGCGGAGAGACTTGCCAGGGGAGTTTTAAAGACATACCCTTTGGTGAGGACGGTCAGCATGGAGGTAAAAAAACCATGGGCGCCAGTGATGCGTCATATAGATTATGCTTCGGTAAAGATTCAGAGAGGCTGGCACACAGCATTTATCGGAGTTGGGTCAAACATGGGAGACAGACAGGGATACCTTGATCTTGCCAGAAAAGAATTAGAGGAGGATGAGAATATGCGGTCCTTCTATGCGGCGGATGTGATTGAGACTGAGCCGTATGGCTATAAGAATCAGGATCGTTTTCTTAATACAGTCTACCAGGTGGAGACAACTCTGTCTCCGATGGAGCTTCTTCTTCGATTGCAGGAGATTGAGCAGGAAGCCAACCGTGTTCGTAAGATTCACTGGGGACCAAGGACTTTGGACCTGGATATCTTACTCTATGATGATCAGATTCTATGTCAGAAGGAATTGGTTATTCCTCATCCTGAGATTCAAAAGAGGATGTTCGTCTTAGAACCTTTATGTCAGCTCAATCCATATGGAGTACATCCGTTGTTCCGAAAAAGATTCTGTGATTTGAAAGAAGAACTTTCGGAAAAAGAGGGATTACAGGAATAGGGAAAGTTTAGAAACACAAAAGTAAGAAGGTAACTATTAGAAAGAGAAGTTTACAGTCATGGAAAAGAAAAACAGAACGACCCTTGAGGTCCGGAGGGATTTAAAAGAGATCGATCATAATATCGCTAGTCTTTTTGAGAAAAGGATGGGATATGCTGCAGAATTAGCTTATGCAAAGCAGCGTGAGGGAGCTGAGATTTATGATAAGAACCGGGAAGATGAGAAGTTAGCGGATGTCGTAAAAGATCAGAGCAATCCATTTATCATCAAGGGATTGGAAGAGATTTTTATTCAGATTATGTCGATCAGCAGAAAGTATCAGTACTATCTGAACCGACAGCGTGACCGTTATATAGAGAATTATTTTACAGAGGTGCCAGAATTGATGATGTATCCGGACACTAGAGTAGTCTACCCCGGAGTGCCTGGATCCTTCAGTGAGATGGCCTGTGAGAAGTTTTTTGGAAAGGATATCGATCATTATTCGGTAGTGAATTTTAAAGAGGTTCCAGAAGCATTGAATGGCGGAGATGCTGATTACGGTGTGCTTCCAATCGAGAATTCTTCCGCTGGAGATGTTACAGGAGTCTATGACATACTTCTTAATTATGATGTCTGTATTGTCGGAGAAGTTTTTGTAAAGGTGGATCATAATCTGTTGGGAATTCCAGGTACAAAATTAGAAGATATCAAGACCGTCTACTCTCATCCGCAGGGATTGATGCAGTGCGCACCTTTCTTGGATGATTTGGGGGTGGAAAAGATCTCTGTTGCCAATACAGCCATCGCTGCAGAGATGGTTATGGAGAAGCAGCAGAAGAATCTGGCTGCGGTTGCCAGCACAAAGGCAGCGGAATTATATCACCTGGATATCTTAAAAGAGAGTATTAACTTTGATAAGAGCAATGAGACAAGATTTGTTATTCTTTCAAAGAAGAGACAGTATACCAGTGATGCGAAGAAGATCAGTATCTGTTTCTCTCTGCTTCATGAGTCTGGTACCCTTTATAATATCCTATCTCACTTTATGTATAACGGATTAAATCTGTCCCATATCGAGTCGGTTCCTCTTCCAAAGGAGCAGTGGGAGTACCGTTTTTACATTGATGTTATGGGTAATCTGCATGACCCGGCAGTCAAGAATGCTCTACAGGGAGTTAGAACCGAGTCGGCACAATTTAAGATACTGGGTAATTATTAAGGAAAGCTTGTATCAGAGATTGGGGGATGCTGATTATGAGAGGGAGTTATAAACATTTACTGAGAATGGGAAAGAGACTTTGTGCGGTTTTCTTAAGCTTGACACTTGTCTTAGCCTTGACTGCCTGCGGTTTTTCAAAAAAAGCAGACGGACAGATTGGTGCGAAGGAGTCTAGCACAGAGTTCGCCCAGAGAGATCCAGAGAAATTAGATGATATCACGATGGAAGGTCTTACGGGAGAGCTCATTAAAGAGATGACCTTAAAGGAGAAGGTAGGTCAGCTTTTTATGCTATCGACCGACAATCTGGATTATAATGCGGAAACTGCGATGACAGAGACCATGAAGGAGAATATTACTAAGTATAAACCCGGTGGTGTGATTATGTTCTCTTTCAATATTAAGAATCGCCAGCAGACGATGGATTTTATTCAGGCTATGCAGAAGCAGTCCGAGATTCCAATGCTCATCGGTGTAGATGAAGAGGGTGGAAAAGTAGCTCGAATCGGAAATACGGACTCTATGGGAACGACCAAGTTCCCTCCGATGGCTGTGATTGGAAAGACGGGAGACAAGAAGGAAGCTTATAAAGTTGGCAAGACGATCGGAAAAGAGATCGGTGAATTAGGATTTAACGTTGATTTCGCTCCCGTTGCGGATATCACGACGAATGAGAATAATACTGAGATTGGTGAGCGAAGTTTCGGTTCCGATAAGGAGCTTGTCAGCAAGATGGTTGCAGCGGAAGTAAAGGGTTTGGAGAGTCAGAATGTCAGCGCCACCTTGAAGCATTTCCCTGGTCAGGGAGATTTGGAGGAGGATACTCACCGCGGCTATGCAAATCTGGGAAAGACGATTGATCTATTAAGGAAGACTGAATTTGCTCCATTCCGGAGCGGAATTGACGCCGGAGCAGACTTTGTCATGGTTTCGCATGCCTCTGTAAAAAATGTGACAGAGAGCCATAACCCTTCATCCTTATCTCATCTGATTGTCTCCGATATTCTTAGAGATGAATTGAACTTTGATGGAGTCATCATTACCGATGCTATGAATATGAAGAGCATCACTAAGTTCTATGATGCAGATGAGGCAGCGGTAAAGGCAGTAAAGGCGGGCAATGATATTGTCCTTATGCCAGATGATTTTCCGATGGCTTACCAGGGAATTCTTGATGCAGTCAAAGAGGGGGAACTTTCAGAAGATGAGATCGACAAAGCGGTGCAGCATATCCTTACTGTCAAGATTCGAAGGGGTATGATTCCGCTGAGTTCACAATTGTTCTCAGTCAACCGTTCAGAGAAGAAATGATGACGCTTTATAATATTTCAAAAAGTGAATTATTCTTGTGTTTGCCCTTCAGTTGTGTTAACATTTAGTCGCTTACTAGTTAAACATGAAACCCTATGGAGGTAGAATATGGTTAAGAACAGTGAGGTAGATTCTCTGTCTGATGAGCTCCACGAAGAATGTGGTGTCTTTGGGGCATATGATCTTGACGGCGGAGACGTCGCAAGAACCATCTACTATGGACTTTTTGCACTGCAGCATCGTGGTCAGGAAAGCTGTGGTATTGCAGTATCAGAAACGAACGGTCCAAAGAAGAATATTGTTTTGCATAAAGGCATGGGACTTGTTAATGAGAACTTTTCAGATAGTGATTTTGAAAAGCTGAAAGGTGATATTGGAGTCGGACATGTCAGATATTCAACAGCAGGAGCGAGCACTCGAGAGAATGCGCAGCCACTGGTTCTGAATTACTATAAAGGTACCCTAGCTTTAGCACACAATGGTAACCTGGTGAATGCATTGGAGCTGAGGGAAGAATTAGAGAAGACAGGTGCGATCTTCCAGACGACGATCGACTCCGAGGTGATTGCCTATCATATTGCAAAAGAGCGTATCAGCGCCCCAACTGCAGAGGAGGCTGTCCTTACAGCAACTGCTAAGCTTAAGGGGGCTTACTCTCTGATTGTCATGAGTCCTAGAAAGCTGATCGGTGCCAGAGATCCATTCGGCATTCATCCGCTCTGTATTGGCAAGCGAGAGAACACGTATTTTATCACGTCAGAGACTTGTGCACTTAATACGATTGATGCTGAGTTTATTCGTGATGTTGAGCCTGGTGAGATTGTGACAATCTCTAAAGACGGCATCCATTCCGACCGGAGTCATTGTTTTAAGGATCCTAAGAAGCAGGCAAGATGTATCTTTGAGTACATTTACTTTGCAAGACCGGATTCTACAATTGATGGAGTCAACGTTTATCAGAGCCGTATCCGCGCAGGCAAGTTTTTAGCGATTGATTCTCCGGTGGATGCTGATATTGTTGTCGGTGTTCCGGAATCTGGAAACCCAGCAGCACAGGGATATGCCATGGAATCAGGTATCCCGTATGCGACTGCTTTCATTAAGAACAGTTATGTCGGAAGAACCTTCATCAAACCAGGACAGAACATGCGTGAGAGTGCAGTAAGAATTAAGCTGAATGTCCTACGCGAGGTGGTCAAGGGTAAGAGGGTTATTATGATTGATGACTCTATCGTCCGTGGAACGACCAGTGAGCGTATTGTGCGAATGCTGAAGGAGGCAGGCGCGAAGGAGGTTCATGTAAGAATTAGTTCCCCGCCATTTATGCATCCATGTTATTATGGTATCGATGTGCCGGCTGAGGATCAGTTGGTTGCTTATGGAAGAAGCGTCGAAGAGATCTGTCAGATGATCGGGGCAGATTCCTTAGCTTACCTTGCTAATAAGAGATTAGGGGAGATTGATGAGCACCTGGCATACTGTGATGCATGCTTTAGTGGCAACTACCCGGTGAAACCGCCGGATCACGATATTAGAGGAGAGATGGGATGTTAGTCCCGGGAAGGAAAGTAATTATGAGCACAGATTATAACAAGTATTTAAGCCCACTTTCTGCGAGATATGCGAGCAAGGAGATGCAGTACATTTTCTCGCCGGATAAGAAGTTTAAGACCTGGAGAAAACTCTGGATCGCGCTTGCCGAGACAGAACATGAGCTTGGACTTGAGAGTGTTACTCAGGACAAGATCGATGAGTTAAAAGCACATGCACAGGATATCAACTTCGAGGTGGCTGAGGCTAGAGAGAAGGTCGTAAGACATGATGTTATGAGCCATGTTTATGCTTATGGTCAGCAGTGTCCAAACGCAAAAGGCATCATTCATCTGGGTGCAACCTCCTGCTATGTTGGAGATAATACCGATATTATCCTGATGACAGAAGCTTTAAAGCTTACCAGAAAGAAACTCTTAAATGTCATCAACGAGCTTTCTAAGTTTGCGATGAATTACCGTGAGCTTCCAACTCTGGCTTTCACTCATTTCCAACCAGCACAGCCAACTACTGTTGGAAAGCGTGCAACACTCTGGATCAATGAGCTTCTCTTAGATCTTGAAGATATCAATCATGTGATCGACCATATGAAGCTTTTGGGATGTAAGGGAACAACAGGAACTCAGGCATCTTTCTTAGAGCTTTTCAACGGAGATCATGACAAATGTCGCAAGTTAGATCAGATGATCGCAGAGAAGATGGGATTTAAGGCATGCTTCCCAGTTTCCGGACAGACATATTCTAGAAAGATTGACAGCCGTGTCTTAAATGTACTCGGTGGAATCGCTCAGTCTGCTCATAAATTCTCCAATGATATCAGACTTCTTCAGCACTTAAAGGAAGTTGAGGAGCCATTTGAGAAGAATCAGATCGGATCTTCCGCTATGGCATATAAGAGAAATCCTATGAGAAGTGAGCGTATCGCTTCCCTGGCAGATTTTGTTATGGCAGATACCATCAATCCACAGATCGTTGCCTCCACACAGTGGTTTGAGAGAACCTTAGATGATTCTGCTAACAAGAGACTTTCCATCCCAGAAGGCTTCCTTGCTATCGATGGAATCTTAGATCTCTACTTAAATGTTGTTGATGGCCTTGTCGTATATCCTAAGGTTATCAGAGCGCATATGATGAGGGAGCTTCCATTCATGGCAACTGAGAACATCATGATGGATGCCGTTAAGGCAGGTGGAGACCGTCAGGAGCTTCATGAGCGTATCCGTCAGCATTCTATGGCAGCAGGTAAGGTTGTCAAAGAAGAAGGCAGGGACAACGATCTCTTAGAGAGAATCGCTGCAGACCCGGCATTTGGAATGACAATGGATCAGTTACAGGCAATCATGAAACCTGAGAACTTTGTCGGAAGAGCACCAGAGCAGACAAAGGATTTCATCGAAGAGTATGTTAATCCAATCCTCGAGGCTCACAAAGACGTCCTTGGAATGACAGCAGAGATCAACGTATAATTAATAAAACGTATAATTAATAAATTATAGAAGGTGTAATTTATCAGCGACTGCTCCTTACCATAAGGATCATATGATAAGGAGCAGTGAGAGTAGGCTTAGATGGAAACCAGTGGAAATGGCTGGCAAAGTCGGGTGATATGCTGTCACAATCTAAGCCGTTAGCCTGATGGATTACACCTTTTTTATATTAAGGTATTTCAACTTTTAAAAAAGTGTGCTATATTGTGCTAAGTTGTGCCGCTTTTGGTACGTTTATGTAAAGTATAAAGGAGCATCCGTTTTGAATGAGAATATCAATAGCCAGAAAAATGTGCTGACTCAAGCCACGTTCCTGATGGCAGCCGGCATTATCACTAGAATTATTGGAGTGCTGTACCGAAGTCCGGTCACTCAGATTATCGGAGATGAGGGTAATGGATATTACTCTATGGCAGTGAACATTTACACTATGGTCCTGCTGATTTCTTCTTACTCGATTCCGATGGCAGTTTCTAAGGTAGTATCTGCTAAGATTGCCTTAAAACAATATAAAGACGCACATAAGGTATTCAGCTGTGCCTTGATTTATGTCTTCATTGTCGGGGCTATTGCAAGTCTGATCACTTTCTTCGGTGCTGGAGTTTTGATGCCAGATAGTCAGTCTAAGGCAATCCCGGTTCTTAGAATCTTAGCACCAACGATCTTCTTCTCGGGATTCTTAGGAGTTCTCAGAGGTTATTTCCAGGCACACGGTACGATGGTTCCAACTTCTGTATCCCAGATTATCGAGCAGATTGCGAATGCAATCATCTCTATCGGGGCAGCGATCCTCTTTATCCGCCTCTTTGCAGGAGGGGACCCAGACAAAGTGCCAGTTTTCGGTGCGATGGGTTCTGCAGCAGGTATCGGAGCAGGTGTTGTTACAGGACTTTTGTTCATGACTTTCCTCTACACAGTCAACCGTTCTTATTTTAATAAGAGAGTTGCAACGGATGTTTCCGGTGCTGACAGTTCCTATCAGCAGATTTTTAAGATCATCTTCTTCATGGTGACTCCTGTCATCTTAAGTACATTCGTATATAATGTCAGCACAATTATCGATCAGACACTCTTTGTCGATGTGATGGACTATAAAGGGATGGCTTCGGATGCAGCCGCTTCTCTTTATGGTGTCTTCTCAGGTAAGTATTATGTGCTGATCAATGTGCCGGTAGCCCTGGCGAATTCTATGTCAACTGCTATGATTCCGGCGATCTCTTCCACACATGCACTGAAGGACTATGATTCCTGCAATAGTCACGTGCGGGAGGCGATTCATTTTACTATGATGATTTCTATTCCAGCTGCGGTCGGTATGGCAGTACTTGCCCGTCCTATTATGGAAGTGCTGTTCCCTCAGAGAGCGACAATTGATCTTGCGGTCAGCATTCTTCAGGTTGGATGTATCTCTGTAGTCTTTTATGGACTTTCAACCATTACTAATGGAGTGCTCCAGGGTATTGGCCGAGTGAATGCACCACTTAAGAATGCATCAAAGGCCCTTCTGATTCAGGTAATCCTCCTGGCGGGACTTCTGTATTTTACTAATCTGCAGCTTTATGCGATGGTATTCGCAACAATGGCATATGCATTCTTGATGTGCCTGTTTAATAATCTTTCCGTAAGAAAATATCTGGGTTATCATCAGGAGTTTAAGAGAACGTTTGTAATTCCTGCAATTGCATCCATCATCATGGGAATTTTGACTTACATTTTCTACAGCGGAATTGAGAGTATACTTTTATCACTCTTAAAGGAATTGCTTCCAATTCGAGTAATCATCTTATTCTGCCTGCTTGTGACAGTCATCTTTGCAGTAGCAGTATACTTCGTCTTAGAATTGAAGTTAAAAGGTGTATCCGAGGAGAACTTAATTAATTTCCCGAAAGGAAGAAGCTTAGTGAGAGTAGCGAAGAAGTTCCATCTGCTCTAAAAGTTACAGTTCATGCATGATAATAATACAGGTAGTTCAAACTATTTTTCACTGACTTCCATCTGAGCCTACGCTCCGCCTTGCCTGCGCTGCTCCTTATCTTATTTAGAATTTAGGTAAGGAGCAGC
>JAXJRI010000123.1:0-13449 GCA_036310685.1 Lachnospiraceae bacterium
CCCCACTTGGAAGCAAGCTTCCGTGGGATGATGAGTTTTGACACTGAAGTCATCATATCAATTATAGACACAAATAGCAAGAATAATCTTGTTATTTTGGGAAATGACGCAAAAAAAATAGCAGCTGAAATAAATTCAGCTGCCGTCTAATCCTAAGCTATCTTGTTTTACGGTACAAAGTCCACTCTTCCGGAATCTTCGGAATCAGATCCTGAATCGGAAGACTTGCCGTCTTCGCTGTCTTTGCTTGTCTGGGAATCAGAATCTTCTCCAGATTTTGAACCCATCTCTAAGAAATCAACTCCCTCTTCTGTGGAGCTTTCTGTTGCTTTCTCCTCGTCTGAGGTGGACGTCTCCTTGCTCTGTTCAAAAGTTGCCTTCTCCTTTGACGGCTCGGAATCTTTATCCTTGTCTTCGCTTTCAATCGGAGCGGTGTAATCATTAAAGTACTTTGTCTCGGTCGTCATATAGTATCCCTTGTCTGTGAGGTATGCGCTGACGCCTTCCTGGGTCTCAATCTTGGCTTTAATTTTCACCTTGTCCCCGACGTAAACTGTTGAGACAATATTGTCAGCATTAAAATCTGCATAAGATCTTAAGTTGACACCATTAGAACTGATATAAGTGATTGCCAGATATCCCTTGAGTCTTATGTACTTACGAATAGGCTCCGCATACTTCTTCTCACAAGTGATGTAAGTTCCATCTTTTAACTGATAATAATACAGTCCCTGATAATACCCACGTTTCACTGCTGTGACAATCTGACCGTTCTTGAGACTGACATCTTTTTTTGAATTCTCGCCCGGTTTCTTCTGGGCATAAAGTCCTTTATTCGGCACATTGCGAATCATCACAAAGGTCTTCTTGAAATGATCATCAAACTCTATCTTCTGATCTTCTTCAGATGCATCTTTAACTTGTATGGCTGTCCCAATCTTCTTACCATGATAAGGATGTTTCTGAAGGAAGATATGAAAACCTGAGATAAAAAGGAAGACCAAACCTACCAGACAGAGAGAGCCAATAATCGACTTAATAGAGGCTTTGGCAGTCTCCTCCGCCTGTTCAAAGGAATCTCCTTTTTCTGAGGAGTGATTATCCTCCTCTTCTCTCGCCTCTTCTTCTGTGCTTTCACTGCGAACTTCCTTATCATTCTGCTGAAGGCTATCTTCGAATTTCTCAAATCTGGTCTCTTCAGTCTGGGACTGGTCTGAATTCTGCTCATTCTCAGGCACTGATTCTGACTGATCTGTTTCTGTCGTGACATGATTCTCAGCCTGATCTTTTGTCACCTCTTCTGAATCCGCTTCTGGGGGGTTCTCTGCTTTCATCTCTCGTAGATTGAGCTTAACTGCCTGAAGTTCCTTATCCATCTCTGGTACTTTTGGCTGATTCCTATCCTCAGACTCTTTTCCAGAATAATCTGCCTGGTCAGGGGCCTTCTGGTCCTCCTTCTGGCTGATTACCTTTGTCTCTGCTTTTGGAATGGATACCAGTTCCTTCTCATATTCCTCTTTTAAATCCAGAGCCTTCTTTTTCGGATTCTCTGGACGTTTCCTGTCATGCTTACCTTTTTTAGGTCTTAAGCCCTGTATTTTATCTCCCATATGTTACCTCATCTGTGCCAACTTTGGGCACTGTTCCTCAAGTGGGAAACGAAAAAGACCAGCAGACATCCCTGTCCACCGGCCTGATCTTACGCTCTTATTATGCTAACTTCTCTTTAGCAACTTTAGCAAGTGCTGCAAATCCCTCAGGATCGCTGATTGCCATCTCGGAAAGCATCTTTCTGTTGACATCAACACCGGCTAATTTTAAACCATACATGAATCTGCTATAGGAAAGTCCATTCATTCTTGCTGCAGCGTTAATACGTGCAATCCATAACTGTCTGAACTGTCTCTTTCTCTGCTTACGTCCAGCATAAGAGCTTGTAAGTGCTCTCATTACAGACTGCTTAGCCACTCTATACTGCTTACTTCTTGCTCCTCTATAACCTTTAGCGAGCTTCAGTGTTCTATTATGTCTCTTTCTTGCGCCAAGTGCGCCTTTAACTCTTGCCATGATTAACTCCTCCTATATACGATTAAAGATATGGTAAAATCTTCTTCATGTTCTTGACGTTTGTAGCGTCTGTCAATGTAGCCTTTCTTAAGTTTCTCTTTCTCTTCTGAGACTTCTTAGTAAGAATGTGGCTCTTGAATGCTTTATTTCTCTTTAACTGACCAGTACCTGTCTTTTTAAAGCGCTTTGCGGCTGCTCTTTTAGTTTTCATTTTTGGCATAACTCTAATCCTCCTAATAATTCAAATATTATAATATTTTAACGCTTCTGCGTTAAAAACATGATCATGCTGCGACCCTCAAATTTAGGCTTCTTATCAACTACAGCAATGTCTGAAAGCTGATCAGCAACATCATCAAGAATGCCCTTGCTCGCATTGACATGGGCAAGCTCTCTGCCTCGGAATCTTAATGTGACCTTAACCTTGTCACCCTTGGTCAGGAACTTTCTAGCCTTGCTGATCTTAGTATTGAGATCGTTGCTGTCGATGTTTGGAGAAAGACGAATCTCTTTCACATCAATCGTCTTCTGCTTCTTCTTCGCTTCCTTCTCCTTGCGGGCAAGTTCATATCTGTACTTTCCGTAATCGATAATCTTGCATACCGGTGGTTTTGCGTGAGGCGCGATCTTTACAAGATCAAGATCATACTCTCTAGCCTTCTTCATCGCATCCTTAGCGGACATCAGCCCTAACTGTTCTCCTTCCGGTCCGATCAGTCTTACTTCTCTATCGCGAACCTGCTCATTAATCATTAATTCCTTAATTGTCGTACACCTCCATAACTTACTCAATACGTTCCAGCATCCTATCTGGAAAACTCTCTGATCCACTGTAGTAACATTATCAGCCATAGCAAAAAAGTGGATAACCGCAAAGTTATCCACTAAAAATTCTACCTAAAATCAACATTGCGAATCCACGCAATATGAAAGATAAATATAAACCCGAGTCACTGCATGAGTGCTAAGGTGAGAGTGGATACTCTGCTTGCCTGTCTCATAAAACCTTTAGTACTATATCACTTGTGTCTATCGCTGTCAAGCATTATTTATAATTCCAAGGTTAATCTTTTATTCTCCGGCTGATACTGTCGATAGGAGATTCCCACCTTGTCAAACATCTCTTTGGAAGCACGCGTGGAATCTGTATCAGCATACTTATCTGAATAATAGATAACTTCACGAATTCCAGACTGGATAATCGCCTTGGTACACTCATTACAAGGGAAGAGTGTCGTGTAGATTCTAGAACCCTCCAGAGATCCTGAACCACCGCTGTAATTGAGGATGGCATTCAACTCTGCATGACACACGAACAGATACTTGGTGTGCAGTGGATCCCCCTCGCGGTCCCACGGCATATCATCGTCGTCGCATCCCGTCGGCATCCCGTTATAACCCATGGATAAGATCTTATTCTTAGGACTCACAATACAGGCGCCAACCTGTGTGTGACTGTCCTTAGATCTCTGTGCGGAAAGCATGGCAACTCCCATAAAGTAACCGTCCCACGATAAATAATCAGTCCTCTTCATATTCTCACCTCAGAACAAATGTCTTAACCTTCTGTTATCTTCACTATATCAGTCTGCCAGTGCAAATTTATCATGAATAGCGTTCATAGCCTTCTCAGCATATTTCTCATCAATCAGGACAGTGACACGAATCTCAGAAGATGAGATCTGCTTAATATTCACTCCTACGTCATAGAGCGCCTCAAACATAGCTGCTGCTACTCCTGGATGACTCATAATTCCTGCACCGACGATAGAAATCTTGGCGATTCCTGTATTGACATCAATCTTATCGAAATGATCTGCAGGGAAATTCTTTCGAATCACTGCGACGGTCTCTTCTGCCACATCAGAGTCTACGGTGAAGGAGATATCCTTTGTTCCCTCTCTTCCGACTGACTGCAGAATGATATCTACATTAATATTATATCTTGCTAAACAATTGAACAGCTTAAATGCTACTCCCGGCTCATCCTTTAATCCGATGACCGCGATTCTGGTCGCATTCTTATCGACTGCAACACCGCTGATGATACTACCTTCCATCTTAACGACCTCCTTGATCGTGGTTCCTGAATGATCATTCATACTATTTCTAACAATCAGTGGAACGGAATACTTCTTAGCTAATTCCACAGAACGATTGTGAAGTACGCCTGCACCTGCAGATGCAAGCTCTAACATCTCTGAGTATGTAATCTCATCAATCTTTCTTGCCTTCTTTACATAACGTGGATCTGCTGTATATACGCCATCCACATCCGTGTAAATCTCACAGGCATCTGCGTGCAGTGCTGCCGCAAGGGCAACCGCTGTCGTATCTGAGCCTCCTCGACCCAAAGTAGTCACATTGCCACTCTTATCGACACCTTGGAATCCTGTGACAATCACGATCTTACGCTGTTCTAACTCATTATGAATACGCATCGTATCAATACGCTTCAATCTGGCATCACCATACTTACCAGTTGAATGCATCTTAACCTGAAATGCGTTCAGAGAAACACATGGAACCCCCAGCGCATTCATAGCCATAGCCATCATGGCAACACTGACCTGCTCACCCGTGGAGAGAAGCATATCAAGCTCTCTCTTAGGAGGTTTCGCATTAACTTCCTGAGCCATGGCGATCAGCTTGTCTGTTGTCTTGCCCATCGCAGACAGAACAACAACGACCTCATTCCCCTTCATATATTCATCGATACATCTTCTCGCAACGTGAAACACACGCTCTACATTACCTACAGATGTACCACCGAACTTCTTTACGATTAACATTCGTAATTCCTCTTCCTATCTTTAGTCATGACAAGGTGCCACAATGCCTCCTTTGTCACTTAACCGATTATACTACAATTTTTTCCAGATATCTATACTGATATCTGTTTGAAAATATAAAGCCTGTCAGCATAGTCAATTCACGCTATCTAAGCATGAAAAAGCAACTATACTAACAGACTCTGTTATCTATCATCTCATTTAGGAAACGAACTTAGTGCACACGGATCTTGCCGATGACATCTCCAAGTTTCTGCTCTCCCTCCAGGTATGCACCCTCTGTAATCTCTTCTGTCACAAATGCTTTCTCCGGAAGTCCGATGCTGACATAGGAAATGTTTCCAAAGGCATCTCGGATTTCTCTGTCGGTCTTATCCTCAGCAACACGGACGAAGAACTTGCTTCTAATATTTCTCCAGTCTCCTAACTCTGACTTCTTTGGATCCCAGTTAATGTAGACATGTTTGCCCAGATGTTTGACGCAGTCAACAACATCTCCTGCAACAGCACTTGCGGTCGGAAGACTTCCTGCTCCCTGTCCGTAGAACATCGTATCATCAACCATATTGCCATGAACATAAACCGCATTAAATGCATCGCGAACACCAGCCAGTGGATGGTGCTTATCAATCATCTCCGGAGCGACAATTGCATAGATAGTACCATTATCATTATTGCTCATACCAAGTAACTTGATAGACTTGCCCATCATCTTGGCATACTTGATATCATCGCCTGTGATATTCGTGATACCTTCTGTGTGAATCTCACGGTAATCAACCTGCTGGCTGATTGCCAGGGAAGAAAGAATCGCAATCTTTCGGCAAGGATCATAGCCCTCTATATCCGCTTCCGGATGAAGTTCTGCATAACCTTTATCCTGGGCCTGCTTTAAGGCAGCATCAAAACTGATGCCATCCTCTTCCATCTTGGTAAGCATGTAGTTGGTTGTTCCGTTAAGGATACCAAAAATGTTCTCAATAACATCCGCTGTGAGACACTGAGTCAGTGGACGGATAATTGGAATTCCGCCTCCGACGCTGGCTTCAAAAAGATAATTCACCTGCATCTTATCAGCAATTCCAATAAGCTGCGCACCGTAATCTGCAACTACCTCTTTATTAGAAGTAACTACACTCTTACCTGCCTCTAAGGCTCTCTTGGAGAAATCATAAGCAGGATGAAGTCCACCCATACACTCGACTACTACCTTAATCTCGTCATCCTGAAGAATCTGCTCAAAATCATGAATCACAAGATTCTCATTTGGATCCCCAGGAAATTCTCTGAGATCCAGGATATATTTCACCTCAATCTCTTCACCGGCACGCTTTGCGATCACATCATGATTTGTCTGCAAGACTTCGACCGTTCCTGCGCCGATTGTTCCGTATCCCATCACAGCTACTTTAACCATACTACAACTATCCTCCTTGACCTAAATTACTTTCCTGTTCTTAATCCACGTTCCGTTTTCGTGACCTAGGCAATTCCTTCTAGACGCACAATCCTATTCTGCGCTGACAATCTTAAGATTATGAATCCCCTGTGCCTGCTCAATCCTCTCAAAAAGTTCTGTCACCTCTCCACTCTGAGGAAGAATGCTCACACTCAGAGTGACCAGAGCAACGTTATTAATTGGAATACTCTGATGTATTGAGAGAACATTTGCATGAAACTGAGCGACCACATTCAAAATACTTGAGAGTAAGCCCGGCTGATCCTCCATCTCCATAGAGATTGTGATCGTCGTTCCCTGGACTTTCTCATGTACTGGAAAAATATCATCTTTATACTTATAATAAGAGCTTCGGCTGATGCCTACCATATCAATTGCTTCACGAATCGTACGTGCTCTTCCTGCGTTCAGGAGGGAATTCACTTCCACCACTTTCAAAAGCACCTCTGGCAGAGCCTTGCTCTTCACCATATAGAATCTTGTTCCATCACCCATAAATAATAATTCCTAACATCATAATACTGTATGTACCGCTGACGCCACCATAGATGTACGTCTACAAAATACATATGTTCTTAACAGAAAAATATTACCATAGAAATGAGATAGTGTCAAAAGAATGCAAGAAAATGTAATAAAGACATGCAAAAACCGTTACAGTTTATGCATGGACAGTACCCAAAAACCTCCAGACAGGTTCATGTACTGTCTGGAGGTCTAACTATCTCCTTTTAGGAGGATTATGCATTATTTACTCTCTTCCTCTTTTGCAGCTTCCTCAAGAACTTTCTCCTGTGCTTCTGGAGGCATCTGCTCGTAGCGGCTGAACTCATAGGAGAACTCAGCACTTCCACCTGTCATAGAACGAAGATCTGTAGAGTATCCGATCAGACTAGCTAATGGGACATCAGCTATCAGCTCCTGTCCACCGCCCTCTAATGGATTCATACCAAGAATACGGCCACGACGCTTGTTTAAGTCACCCATGACATCTCCTGTATTCTCATCGAATACCTCAACCTTTAAGTTAACGATCGGCTCAAGAAGTACTGGCTTGCAATCTTTGACACCTTCCTTGAAGGCCATGATTGCAGCCTGCTTGAATGCCATCTCAGAGGAATCTACTGGATGATAAGATCCATCAACCAGTGTAGCCTTGATACCAACAACCGGATATCCAGCTAAGATACCAGCCTTGCAGCTCTCAGCAATACCCTTCTCAACAGCTGGGAAGTAATTCTTTGGAACTGCTCCACCAAAGATCTTCTCCTCGAATACATAAGGAGTATCCAGATCTCCGGAAGGCTCGAACTCCATTAAGACATCACCGTACTGACCATGTCCACCAGACTGCTTCTTATATTTGCCTCGAACCTCTGTCTTAGCCTTGATAGTCTCCTTGAAGGCAACCTTAGGTCTTACAAGCTCGATATCAACTTTATAACGATCTTTTAACTTACTCTTAATAACCTGCAGATGCTGCTCACCCATTCCGTAAAGGAGCATCTGATGATTAGCTTTATCATTAACTTCCTTAACCGTAAGATCCTCGTCCATAATCTTCTTTAAGGCTGTAGATACTTTATCCTCATCACCTTTAGATGGTGTGATATAACGCATAAAGGTATAAGGTACTGGCATCTCCTGTGGCTCAAAGGTAACTGGATTGCTCTTAGCTGATAAGGTATCTCCTGTCTTTGTTACAGAGAGCTTTGCAATAGCTCCGATATCTCCAGGATAGAGAGCGTCTACCTCAAACTGCTCGCTTCCTCTTAAGACATATAACTTACCGACACGCTCTTCTGTCTCTTTATTCGCATTATAAAGTGAGCAGTCTGGTTTTAAGATACCATCTGTAACTTTGATGAGTGAGAATCTACCAACGAATGGGTCAGCGATAGTCTTCCATACATAAGCACTTGCTGGCTGCGTAACATCGAAAGTAGCCTCAACTTCTTCTCCTGTCTTAACTTTCTTACCGACGAACTGAGAAGCAACTCCGCCTGGAGCTAAGAAATACTTAACCATATCATTAAGCAGAATTCTTGCACCATAGTCTGTACTGATTGCTCCGCAGACAACAGGCATCAGATCTCTCTTGGCGATAGAAGTAACGATAGCGTTCTTGATCTCATCCTCTGTGAATGGCTCATCGTTGAAATACTTCTCCATCAAAGCTTCATCAGTCTCAGCAACACCTTCTAAGAGTGCGGTACGATAGCCATCTAACTCTTCGTTCGCACCTTCTTCAACCACAACCTCATCATACTGACCGTTAGGCTGCAGACGACACTCAAGCATCTTAGGTGCATTGACGAATCCCTTGAATACATTAGCCTCTTTCATAGGCATATGGAAAGGTACAATCTTATTGCCGTAAAGATCACGAAGCTCATCAACGATAGCGGAAGCATCTACATGCTCATCTTCTACATATGTGATATATACGATAACCGGAATACCCTTCTTTGCACAGAAGTCAAAACTTCTTCTTGTTCCGATCTCCACACCGGACTTACCATTAATAACGATGATTGCTGCATCAGCGACACTTAATGCCTCATATACTTCTCCGGAGAAATCGAACAGACCAGGTGTATCAAGCAGATTAACCTTAACACCGTCTCCTGAGTCGAGCGGAATGATGGATGACTGGATTGAGAACTTTCTCTTTATCTCTTCTTTATCATAGTCAGATACCGTACCACCCTCTGTAACCGTTCTTACTCGCTTAATAATTCCGGTAGAAAATGCCATAGACTCAATAAGAGAAGTCTTACCACAACCACCGTGGCCTAATAAGACGACGTTTCTGATATTCTCGGTTGCATATACATTCATAATCAATTCCTCCTAATTGTTGATTTTCAATTTGAATCTTTGAAAAACACCATGGTTTTTGTCCGAAATACACGATGTTTATCCTCAAGTCCAAATATCTCATGTGTCTATTTTACTAAAATTTTGACAATAATACAAGCCTTGCTTTAGCATTTTGCCGTTAAAATATTATCAGTTGCATAGGTATCCTCTTCAAAAGGAATATTTCAAGAATCAGTCAGGCAGGTTACCGTTCATGCTTTAAATTAATACAGGTAGTTCAAACTATTTTTCACTGAGAGAAATTATGCATATCAGTAACTCAGGCAGTTTTCCTTTAGTGCTTTAATGTGATAGTGTGTTGACACTGTTTAAAAGTCCATGTACAATGAGAGGCACGGGAGGAATAACATTATGAATATAGAAGATCTCACCATTGGATTTGTAGGTCTTGGACTGATCGGCGGTTCTATCGCAAAAACCATCCGCCGTGTTTTTCCACAGACTGTCATCCATGGTTTCGATATTGACAAAGAATCTGGAAGACAGGCAGAGCAGGAGGGGGTTCTCACCCATTTCTACGAGGAATTAGATGAAGAATTCGCAAATTGCGATATTATTTTCCTCTGTGCACCTGTTTCCGTTAATATCGAATACCTGACCAAGTTAAAACCAATCATCTCAGATCACTGTCTGATTACTGACGTGGGCAGTGTCAAGGAACCGATGCAGAAAGCGGTTGCTGAACTCGGCATGGAGGGCCATTTTATTGGAGGACATCCGATGGTTGGCTCTGAGAAATCAGGTTTCGCCAACTCCAACGACCATCTCCTGGAGAATGCTTACTATTTCCTGACACCTACCTACCACACACAATTTCAGCTGACAACCATGTTTTCGTCTTATATTCAGAAGCTTGGCGCCCTTGCAGTCAATCTTCCACCAGAGACTCATGACTTTATCACAGCTTCCATCAGTCACATTCCACACATCGTGGCAGCAGAATTAGTTCATCTGGTAAGAAGAGTTGATAAAGATAATGGCATGCTTAAACAGCTGGCAGCCGGAGGATTTAAGGATATCACTCGAATCGCTTCCTCATCACCAATCATGTGGGAGAGCATCTGCTTCAATAACTCTGAGAATATCAAGAAGATCTTGGAGACTATGATCGATGATCTCAAGGAGGTTATTAATCAGATTGATTCAGGCAACCGGGAATACATTGAGAGCTATTTCAAGCTTGCAGGTGATTATCGTAATTCTGTACCAGATCATGCTGTCGGCCTCTTTGAGAAAATCTACCGCATCCATGTGGATATCCCTGACGAGCCAGGAACTATCGCATCCATCGCGTCCCAGCTTGCTTACCACAATATCAACATCAAGAACATCGGCATCACTCATAACCGTGAATTTGAGGAAGGTGTCTTAGAAGTCATTCTTTACGATGCAGAGTCCTGTGATGAGGCTGTAAGAATCTTAACAGACCGAAATTATACAGTACACATTCGCTGAGCAAAGACTTTAGAGAGAATAGAGGAATCCATATGAAAAAGTTAGAGAAAGCAAAGGGACTTCATGGTACCATCACAGTCCCTGGAGATAAATCTATCAGCCATCGAGCCATCATGTTTGGCTCCCTCGCTTCTGGTGAGACAACGGTCCATGGCTTTTTAAAGGGTGCTGACTGTCTGTCCACCATCGATTGTTTTCGAAAGATGGGCATTGATATTGAAGAGAAAGATGACACGATTCATGTCCATGGAAAGGGCTTGCATGGTCTTTCCGCGCCGGAAGGAACTTTAGATGTGGGCAATAGCGGAACCACCACCAGACTCATCTCTGGTATCCTAGCCGGTCAGGATTTCACAACCGTATTAAGTGGCGATGACTCCCTGAATTCCCGCCCAATGAGAAGAATCATGACCCCTCTTAGGATGATGAATGCAAAAATCACTTCTGTAAATGGAAATGACTGTGCTCCTCTGAGAATCGAGGGAAGCAAGTTAAAGGCGATCCACTATGACTCTCCTGTCGCTTCCGCCCAGGTCAAAAGCTGTGTGCTTCTTGCCGGGCTCTATGCAGATGGAGAGACTAGTGTGACAGAGCCAGCTCTCTCTCGTGATCATACAGAGCGTATGCTCCGCTCCTTTGGTGCTGATGTAAAAAGTCAAGGCAATACCGCAACCATCACACCAACAGACCAACTTCACTGCCAGCACATTGAGGTACCAGGAGACATCTCTTCCGCTGCCTTCTTTATCGTTGCGGGCTTGATCACACCGAATTCTGAGATTCGCATCAATAATGTCGGGATCAATCCGACACGTGCCGGAATCTTAAAGGTATGCAAGGATATGAATGCAGATATCGAAGAAGTGAACTATCGTGAGGAAAGCGGAGAACCCGTAGCAGACTTAATCGTGCGAAGCAGCCACTTAAAGGGTACCGTGATCGAGGGAGACATTATCCCTACTCTGATAGACGAGCTTCCAGTCATTGCTCTCATGGCTTGTTTTGCTGATGGCGAGACCATCATTCGCGATGCCGCAGAGCTGAAAGTCAAAGAATCTGACCGAATCAAGGTTGTCAGCCACAATCTCTACCTGATGGGTGCAGATTGCCAGGCAACTCCAGACGGATTCCTCATCAATAAGTTTGTCGGCAGCAATCGTCCACTCCATGGTGCTGCCATCAACTGTCAGAAAGACCACCGCATCGCCATGACCTTCGCGATTGCCGGACTGAATGCCGATGGAGAAACCATCATCGAGGACAGTGACTGTGTTGATGTCTCCTACCCAGAATTCTTCGGACAGTTAGAAGAACTGCTTGATAAATAAGACTATAATAAGGGACTAGCTCTCTGACAAGCTGAAGTGCCACCGGCACTTTACTTGCATGTCTCGCAACAGAACGGGCAGCCACTGGTGGTCCATTTTGCATGCACGACAGTAAAAAAGGAACGACCATGCGCCGTTCCTTTTTGTGTCTAATGCGTAATCAGATCAAGCACTAACTGTGTTCCTCGAATGAGATCTTCCGATTCCACATACTCATGAACCGAATGGACCGCACTCATTCCACAGGACAGGACAAGGCCTGGAATCTGATGGAGGGCAAAATTATTATTATCACTTCCACCGAAAGTACTGGTCAGGGTTCCTGGAAGTCCCAGGCGTTGACAGGAGGCTTTAAATTCTTTCACGACATTTTCTTCTTCCCCTGTCTTGTAGGCATAGATATGAATCTCGTGGTCTTCTTTAATCGAAGCTCCTGCTTCTTTCGCGCACTCCCTGAAAATCTCTGCTAGATTCTCTAATGCCTTCATGGCTTTCTCATGGACGTAACTTCGTATCTCGCCAGTAATGGTGCAGATTTCCGGAACAATATTCGTTCCCACTCCTCCAGTAATCGTGCCAATATTCAAGGTAGTCTCCGAATCCAGATGTCCCTGACGAACCTTTGAGATTGCCTGAGAAGCAATGGCAATCGCATGAACCCCGTCTTCCGGATTGAAACCAGCATGAGAAGCCTTTCCCTCTACGGTAATCTGGTAGGATATGATACTCGGTGCCTGAAGAGCCGCTGCCCCGACTGGGCCGCTCATATCAAGGATATAAGCCTGCTTAGAAGTAATCTTACTGAAGTCAAACACCTTGGTACCCTTATCATAAAGTTCCTCTCCAATTGGAAAGATCAACTCCAAATCTCTGTGGGGAAGTCCCTTCTCCTTGGCAATTCGAAGGGCACTTAAGATCTCTGTCACTCCTGCCAAATCATCAGATCCCAGCACTGTGGTCCCATCAGAAGTAATCCTGCCGTCCTCATGAAGAATCGGCTTCTTTTCAAGAGCAGGGTCCACCGTATCCAAATGACTGCACAGAAGAATAGGACCACCCGGAAGAGTTCCAGGAACCTTGGCAAAGAGATTGCCAGCACTGCCCTGTCGGCTGTTACCGTCCTGGTCTGTCAACTGATAATGGCTTCCCGCATCGTCCTCCGATACCTCAATACCTAATTGGGACAACTTGGCCTTCACTGCATCTGCCATCTTTCTCTCCCCGAAACTAGGGGAATCAATCTTCGCTAATTCTATAAAATCATGAATAATCTCTTCTCTATTCATCGCATACTCTCCTTCCAGAATCCATCATACCACAAAAGGCCCCCGCCTGTATGCGGGAGCCCGAAATAGATTCTTCTAATCTTCTAATCAGCGTTACTGTTCATGCAAGATATCTTTCAGCGTTAAATAAGCTATTTTGATAGCTGACTTCCACCTGTGCCGTATTGTCCTGCTGCTCC
>JAXJRI010000124.1:0-14803 GCA_036310685.1 Lachnospiraceae bacterium
AACTGGAAAGAAGTTGGCGGACCAGACGAGGATATCGTTCTTGTAACAAGACCTACATCTTCTGGAACACGTGCTACATTCCAGAAATATGCATTAGATGGTAACGAAGAGGCTTCCAACCAGTCTATGGAGACTGATGATTCAGGTGTCCTTCTTAAGAACGTTGGAGATACAAAGGGTGCTATCGGTTATGTAGCTCTCTCATACCTCGTTGATAACGATACCGTTGATACATTATCTCTTGACGGTGTTGAGCCAACCTTAGAGAACACATACAACGGAACATATCCAGTATGGGCTGCAGAGCATATGTACACAAAGGGTGAGCCTGATGAGACAGTGAAAGGATTCCTCGACTTCATCGCTGGTGAAAAATATGCAGAGAAGATGGAGAAGCTTGGTTACGGTGTCGCTAGCAAAATGAAGAGCATGGATCACTAATTAGTGATTGACATGTGACCAATAGATGAGGTGCAATTCATAATGAGTGAAAAAAAGATAGGAAGTATGTTCACCAGAGAATATCTTTGGAGAGGAATCACAATAGCTTTTGGTTTAGCTGTGATAGGTCTTACAATTATGATCGGTGCGTTCCTGATTTATAAGGGCTCAGATACTTTCATTAAATTTCATCATACGATATTAGAGTTTATAGGATCTCCAGACTGGGATCCAGTCGACGGAGCGAGCGAGACAGGAGCAGTAGGTGCCAGAATCTTCATCGTAGGTTCCCTGGCAACATGTGGACTTGCTTTACTCATTGCAACACCATTCTCCCTTGGATCTGCAATCTTTATGACAGAAATCTCCCCGAAATTCGGGGAGAAATTTTATCGCCCAATTGTTCAGATCTTTTCAGGAATCCCTTCCGTTGTATACGGCTGGGTAGGTCTTACGGTACTGGTTCCAGCAATCAAGAAGATTTTTAACCTTCAGGTTGGTCAGTCTGTATTAGCAGCAGGCATGGTGCTTGCGCTGATGATCTTCCCTAACATTACTACGGTATCTGCGGATGCCATCAAAGCCGTTCCGGCAAGCGCAAGACAGGGTGCTTATGGACTTGGTTCCACAAGATGGCAGATGATCTGGAGAGTTGTTATTCCGGCAGCACTGCCAGGTATCATCTCAGGTATCGTGTTAGGCTTAGCAAGAGCACTTGGTGAGGCACTGGCCGTAGCTATGGTTATCGGACAGACCATTGCAGCTCCGACAAGCCTTTTCTCAAGAACAAGAACTCTGACCACTGAGATCGCTTCTCAGATGGGTAATGCGATGGAAGGTGGAGAATTGAAGGCAGCATTGTGGACTATGGCAGCGCTGTTGTTCATCCTTGCAATGATTATGATCACTATTATCCATCGTCTGTCAGCTTATAACGAGAAGAAACAGCAGGGCAAAGATTGATTGGTGTTAATTAGTAAAGGAGTCAATAGTTTATGTCAAGCACAATGAGAGGTGCCAGAAAGACAGATAGTATTATGACAGTAGTCTTCTACTGTGTTGCAATCTTCTTCTTCGTATTACTGGCAGCATTTGCAGGTAAGGTTATTATTGGTGGCCTTTTAGGAGCCAAAGCTTCTATGTTCGCCTTTACAGGTACTGATGCCATCGGTAACCAGTTCTTTAACACAATATACTTAGTATTTATTTCACTTGTGTTCTCAATTCCTATTGGAGTATTCGCCGGTATCTATCTGGCAATCTATTCTAAGGGAGGCGGACTTACTAAGTTCCTTAGAATCTGTATTGAGACACTTTCCTCACTGCCATCTATCGTAGTTGGTATGTTTGGATATCTGGTATTCTTAGCAATGTTAGGATTTGGCAAGAGCTTACTTGCAGGTGCTCTTTCCGTTTCTATTCTGACACTGCCACTGATCACAACAACAACAGAGGATGCGATCAATGGTCTTCCAAAGGGATATTATGAGGCATCTCTTGGAATGGGATCAACCAAATGGCAGGCAGTCTTCCGTGTACTTCTTCCAGCATGTATCCCAAGAATCATGACTGGTGTCGTACTTGCCGCAGGACGTGGATTTGGTGAAGCCGCCGCTTTACTTTACACGACTGGTTCCGGAAGTATGTTAGACTGGGGCAATTTAAATCCAGGATCCCCAACTAGCCCATTAAATGTATTCCGTCCAGCAGAGACCTTATCCTTACAGATTTGGAACCTGCAGGTTAATGGACAGGATCCAGCGCTTGCGAACCTTTCTTCCGCAGTTCTGATGCTTATGGTACTGTCATTCAGTATCTTAGCTAACTATATGAGTAGAAGAATCGCATCTAAGAGTGCAGGAACTGCAGATAACAAGACAAAGAAATAGGCGAAGAGCAGGTCAGGAGAAACATAAATATTATGAGTAATGTAAAATTCGATATAGAGAACGTCAATCTCCATTACGGAGAGTTCCATGCATTAAAGAATATTTCAATGCAGATTCAGGAGAGAGAGATCACTGCATTTATCGGACCTTCCGGTTGTGGTAAATCTACTTTCTTAAAGACACTGAACCGTATGAATGACTTCGTAGAAGGATGTAAGATCGACGGTAAGGTATTATTAGATGGCAAAGATATCTTCAAGGATATGGATGGTATCGAGTTAAGATCCCAGGTTGGTATGGTATTCCAGCAGCCGAACCCATTTCCTAAGAGTATCTATGATAATGTAGCATATGGCCCTAGAATCTTCGGTATCAAGAAGAAATCAATCTTAGATGATATCGTAGAGCGAAGCTTAAGACAGGCAGCGATCTGGGACGAGTTAAAGGACAGACTGAATAAGAGTGCCCTTGGCCTTTCCGGTGGACAGCAGCAGAGACTTTGCATCGCAAGAACACTTGCAGTAGAGCCACAGGTAATCCTCATGGATGAGCCTACTTCCGCTCTGGACCCTATCTCCACAACAAAGATTGAGGAGCTGGCTATGGAGCTTAAGAAGAATTATACTATCGTAATTGTCACACATAACATGCAGCAGGCAGCGCGTATCTCTGATAAGACAGCATTCTTCCTGTTAGGAGATATGGTTGAGTTTAACAAGACAGATGAGCTGTTTGCAAATCCAAAGGATGAGAGAACCGAAAGATACATCACAGGTAGATTTGGTTGATTAATCCGCATGCTAACTGTAGTTATAGTTTGGGAAAACGATAGATCAGGTTTTCAAATATGAGGTGAACAATATGAGAGATGAATACGATAAGCAGCTCAGAATTCTCCATGACAGAGTAACTGAGATGGGAGAGCTCTGTGAGCAGGCAATCGAGATTACTTCCATGGCAGTCGCTAATCCAGAGAAAGATGTATTCAATACCATCAATGGTATTGAGGAAGAGATTAATAAGATTGAGCGTGAAGTTGAGCTTCGCTGCACCAACCTTGTTCTTCGTCAGCAGCCAGTTGCATCTGATCTGCGTAATATATCAGCAGCAACAAAGATTGTCACAAACTTAGAGCGTATCGGAGATCATGCATTCGATATCGCAGATATCCTTTTCAACGAGAATGCCGATAGGGTTGTCACAAAAATTGACATCAAGGGTATGGCTGATACTGCGGTAGAAATGTTACGGAAGATTATTAAAGCCTACATGAACGGTGATTTAGCGCTGGTAAAAGATGTTATCAACATGGATGATAAAGTTGATGATGATTTCATCAAGCTGCAGAATGAGATCGTACAGAAGATTGTCAAGGAAGATAAGGATCAGGCTAATTATCTTGACCTGATGCTGATTGTCAAATACTACGAGCGTGTCGGTGATCACTGTGTCGATATCGCTGAGTGGGTTGCCTACGCGATCACTGGTAGACTTTACAAAGATAAAGAGATTCTGGACATTCAGTAATTCATGTGATGAAAATAGTATAATACTAGCAATGATAAATACCAGGAAAGTTAGTGTGATAGCTTTTCTGGTATTGTTTGTGTCAGGAGAAAATGTAGCACATATCTGGAAATATCAATTTACATAATCTTTACATAAACCCCCTAATGGACTTTACAAAGCCATGATAACTTTAAAATGTAAAGTTTAGATAAAAATTCTGTAAAGTAAAAAGGAGGATAACTGCTGCTGACGGCTAGTGAAGAAAGGTTATGAATATTTTTGGTATTTTTACGTTAGTCGGAGGTCTTGCCCTGTTCCTATATGGAATGGAATTCATGGGAGATGGTCTGTCCAGACTTTCCGGTGGAAAGATGGAGCAGATCCTTGAAAAACTGACCTCTAAGAGAATCATGGGGGTAATGCTTGGACTGGTAGTGACAGCGATCATTCAGAGTTCTTCCGCAACTACAGTTATGGTTGTCGGTTTTGTTAATTCAGGCATCATGTCCTTAAGCCAGGCAGTTGGTGTCATCATGGGCGCTAACATCGGTACCACTGCCACATCATGGCTCTTAAGTCTTACTGGTATTCGAGGAAGTAATCTGTTTTTAAATCTCTTAAAACCAAGTTCCTTCTCACCAGTACTTGCAGCAATCGGTATCATACTCTATCTGTCATCTAAGAATGGCAAGAAGAGAGATGTCGGATGTATTCTGCTTGGATTCGCCATCCTGATGACAGGAATGGAGACGATGAGCGGTGCAGTGGCACCTCTTTCCGAGAATACACAGTTCACTCACGCGCTCACGATGTTCTCGAACCCGATTCTCGGATTATTAGCTGGTACACTTCTTACCGCGATCATTCAGAGTTCATCCGCATCGATCGGTATTCTGCAGGCTCTTGCCCTGTCAGGTACGGTAACCTTTGGAACTGCGATTCCTATCATCATGGGACAGAACATCGGAACTTGTGTTACCGCACTTCTTTCTTGTATTGGAACAAGTAAGAACGCAAAGCGAGCAGCGATGATTCATCTCTATTTTAACTTGATTGGAACCATGCTGTTTATGATCGTATTCTATACGATTAATACATTTGTTCATTTTAGTTTCTTGGGAACCACAGCCAATGTCGCACAGATCGCGATTATCCATAGTGCATTTAATATTGGTGCAACGATAGTATTATTCCCATTCGGCAATCTTCTTGTAAAGCTTGCAACCATCACCATTAAGGATGATAATACAGAAGAGGAGACTGTCCGCAATCTGGAGATGGATACAGGACGCAAGGATTTTAAGAGACTGGACGAGCGATTCTTAGAGCAGCCTGGATTAGCAATCGCAGAGGCCAAAGCCGTTACTGCCTCTATGGCAAGACAGTCTATGAATGCCATGGTTCAGGCCATGAGCTTGCTAGATCACTTTGATCCGCAAGTGGCTAAGAAAGTAGCAGAGCTTGAAGATCTGATCGATCAGTATGAAGAGAATCTGGGTACTTATCTGGTTAAGCTTTCTGGAAAAGAACTCCAGAAGAAGGACAGTCAGATGCTTACCATCATGCTTCATTGTGTCAGCGATTTCGAGAGAATCAGTGACCACGCCCTGAATATACAGGAGGGAGCTGCCAAGCTTTCTCAGCTGAATGAAGAGATTCCACTTGCAATCAAGCAGGAATTCTACGTTTACAGTGATGCCATCCGAGACATCCTGAATCTTGCAGTAGTGACCTTTGAGAGTGAAAGCCTGAAGATGGCCAGACAGATTGAGCCTTTGGAGCAGGTGATCGACGACCTCAACGATGAAGTCAAACAGCGTCAGGTTCAGCGCCTGATTCAGGGAGAGTGCAGCGTGGATGTAGGCTTCATCTTGTCTGATGTGTCAACCAACTTTGAGAGAGTCGCAGACCACTGCTCTAACGTAGGAGTCAGCATTATCGAGATCAGCAATGATGAATTCGATACCCACGAATATGTGGAACAGCTGACAAAGGGTAACAATCCAGAATTTGAAGAAAGATATAAGAGGGATACCATGAGATATAAACTTCCTACATTTGTGGTATCAGAGAAAGCTTCAGAGTAGGACAACAATAGATCATAATATAAAGCTTCAGAGTAGAACAACAATAGATCATAATATAAAGCTTCAGAGTAGGACAGCAATAGATAATAATAGCAACAATGGAGGTAATATCAGATGGCACTGGTGTATGTAGTCGAGGATGATAACAACATACAGGAGATTGAGGAGATTATCTTAAAGAGCAATGGTCACACCGTATCCTGTTTTGACAGTTCGGTTGCATTCTATAAGCAATTAGAGGAGAAAGTCCCGGATCTTGTAATCTTAGACATTATGCTCCCAGATGAAGACGGATATTCTGTTGTCAAAAGATTGCGCCAGAACTTCCGAACAATGAAAGTTCCGATTATCATGGTAACAGCCAAAACCTCAGAGATTGATATGGTTAAGGGACTGGATATGGGTGCCGATGACTATATCAAGAAACCATTCTCAGTGATCGAGTTTATCACCCGAGTGAAGGCAGTATTGAGACGAACCATGTCTCAGGAGAACAATAAGTTTATCAAGCTAGGCAACATCTTCATCGATGATGAGAGACATATGGCTTACGTATCCGATAAGCCGGTAGAACTCACATTCAAGGAATATGAACTCTTAAAGTTCTTAATGAAGAACAAAGGCATCGTAATGTCCAGAGAGCAGATCATGCAGAAGGTCTGGGATACAGACTTTGAGGGTGAGACAAGAACCGTTGACATGCACATCAAGACACTCAGAAAGAAGCTGGGGGATGAGAGCAGCCATGTCAAGACAGTAAGAAATGTCGGATATGTTATGGAGTAAGGGAACTCAAAGGTAAGGAGCTGGTAGGATGAAGAAGAGGATTGATGCACAGCTGATTCTGATTGCCGTATTAGGAATTCTTTCTACGATGATAATCATGCTGTTTGTCTTTTATAATCTATATCAGGATACAGTATTCAATGATTTGAAGCATACAGCAGATCTGCTGAAGAGCGCACAGGTATTTGAGGAAGGGGAAGCTCGCAATCGCAACATGGAGTTCGATGATCTTCGAGTCACCTGGATCGATAAGGATGGAACGGTCCTATTCGATAACGATGCTAATATCGGTTACATGAATAACCATTCCGACAGGCCAGAGATTGAGAAGGCTAGGGAGCAGGGTTATGGTAAGGATATCCGTGAATCCGCAACCATGCAGCGGTCAACCTATTATTACGCAGTGTTAAATGATGACGGAACCGTGGTCCGAGTCGCCAAGGAGGCGAGCTCTCTCTGGAACATGTTCCTGAGAGTGGCACCATCGACTCTCCTCGTCTTGCTGACCATTGGCCTCATAAGCATTGTCATCGCCCATGGCATGACCAGCCGGATTATCAATCCGATTGAGGAGATGGCAAGGAACATCGATGACTTTACGGTGGAACCTACTTACCCGGAATTAGCTCCATTCGTATCCATTATTCGAAGCCAGCACACCGCAATCCTAGAATCTGCAAGAATGAGGCAGGACTTCACAGCCAATGTCTCCCATGAGCTAAAGACACCGCTGACTGCCATCTCAGGATATGCAGAGCTGATGGAGAATAAGATGATTCAGGGGGATTCCGTCCCGGAATATGCGGGAAAGATCAGCAAGAATGCGAATCGCCTGCTTACTCTGATTAATGATATCATTGAGCTCTCAGAATTAGACTCTACCGATGGCAAAGTTGACTTTGTCAATCTCGATATTGCGGATATCTGTAAGCAATGTGTGGAATCACTGAAAATGAATGCGATCAAGCATGAGGTCACCATCTCTTATATCGGTACCCCAGCTATCATTAATGGAAATGTCGATATGATCCGCGAGCTGGTCACAAACCTCTGTGACAATGCCATCCGCTATAACAAGAAGGGCGGTTATGTCACGGTAGCGACTGGCGAACGAGAGGGACATGGCTATGTCCTGGTTCAGGATACCGGAATCGGAATTCCGAAATTATCCCAGGACCGAGTCTTTGAGCGCTTCTACCGAGTCGATAAGAGTAGGTCCAAGCAGACCGGCGGAACTGGATTAGGACTTGCCATCGTAAAGCATATCGTGATGATACATGATGCCGAGATCAATCTAAAGAGCGAAGTCGGTCAGGGTACTACCATTACGGTAGTATTCCCGTGAAATATTAGAAAATGCAAAAAACCAGCAGAAGGGCTATATTTATCAATAGCTCTTCTGCTTTTTTCACTATATTGATAGTTGCATATTTCATAAAACAATTGCAAAGTTATATTATTATAATCTAGTCAAATCACCGTGATTCCTATATAATGGTATGATAATATTATTAGATAAATACCCAACGGTCCTTAGAATAGGGTAAAAAATTGAACAATATCAGCAAAATAAAAATTGGATTTTGAAATTTAAACAATCAGTCAACCTATTTTTTAATGAGTGTTAATATTAAGAGAATTATGACTTGTTATTCTTTTACAAAAAAATCAATTGAAATGTGTTAAAGATTTTGAAAAGAAAGCAATAAAATACCCTTTTATAATACACAAGAAAAGCGTATAATGAACACATTCCGAAATGTATTTGGGTGAAAACAATAGAAACTAACCGAAATCCTGACACCTCAGTTTTTATCCAGATTTTAAACCTATAGTAATATAGCCGGAACAACTGAAACATACCAACCAGTTTTTAATCACTGTTTCGGTTCACTTTCGCTATGGGAGGGATTATAGCACAGTAGTCGGATCACAGTAACTTATTCACATATTTTCATATTTGTACAGGAGAGAAACATATGGAAGAGAAAAAGAAATTTTCAATGTCGCTCACGACACAGATTCTGATCGCCACAGTCGGCGGTATTGTGTTCGGAGCAGTTGTCGGCCCATGGGCTGCCAACCTTAAGTTTATCGGTGACATCTTCATCCGTCTGATCCAGATGTCCGTAGTATTGCTGGTTATGACAGCAGTTGCCGGAGCTGTTGGTAACGGTAATGAGAATGCAGGTAAGATGGGACTTCACACATTTAAGTGGATCTTCTTCTTTACGATCATCGCATCCTTATTAGGTGTTGCTCTTGCAATTCTTGTAAAACCAGGTATCGGTGTTACACTTGTTGATTCTAAGGACGTTGCCAATGCGAAAGTAGCATCCACTTCCTTACAGGAGACACTCACAAACTTTGTTCCAACCAACGTCATTGGTTCTATGGCAGAGGCAGCAATGGTTCCTTGTATCGTATTCGCACTCTTCTTCGGAGCTGCTATGGGCCAGTATGCTAAGACAACAGGAGATGACATGATGGTTAAGTGGATCCGCAGCTTCAACGAGATCATCACTAACATCATCAAGATCGTCATGAAGGTAGCTCCTATCGGTATCTTCTGCCTGCTCGCTAATGTATCAGGTGCCATCGGATTCAAGGTTGTTATCCCTATGGCTAAGTTCTTAGGATGTCTGCTGGTTGGTGATGCGATCCAGTTCGTATTATTTACACCACTTACCGCAGCACTCACAAAGACAAACCTCTTCAAGTACCCAAGCAAGTTTGCCAAGATGTCTATCATGGCGGTAACTACAACATCCGGTGCTATCTGCCTTCCTACTAAGATCCAGGATGAGGTTGAGAAGTTCGGTGTCAGCAGACCAGTAGCAGACTTCACAGGTCCTATCACTATGTCCATGAACTCCTGTGGTGCAGCACAGTGCTACGTTCTCGCATGCTTCTTCATGGCGCAGGCAACAGGAATCCACATGACAGCATATCAGATGACAATGTCAATTGTACTTTCTATCATGATGTGCCTCGGAACTATTTCCGTACCAGGTGGTTCTGTGATCGTTTATACATTCCTTGCATCTTCCCTTGGTCTTCCAATCGAGGCTATCGCAGTCTTAATCGGTGTTGACTGGTTCGCTGGAATGTTCAGAACACTTATGAACGTTGACGTTGACGTAATGGTTGGTATGCTCGTTGCAGATAAACTCGGTGAGTTAGACCATGACGTATTCGACGAGAAGAAGACAGTAACATATTAATTAGACATTTTAGATACTGCGGGATTTAATCTCGCAGTATTTTTTTGTTGTATTAGCATGCAAGGAACCGCCAGTGACGGTTTAAGTTTGTTGTCTGAAGTTAAGATTGTATACTAAAAAATGCAAGATAAACCAGTAAAAACTTCATTTATTGGGATACGACCTTGTAATTTGTCTGAGAAAATGATATTTTTAAAACAGTTAATTTCACCACTTTAACTTGCTAATATAGAAATAGTTGCAGCATATATTTGGAGGTTCACGATGGGTTACGTCAAATGGAGCTATGAGACACTGAATCATTTCTGTTCCGATGTGTTTCATGCATTTGGATTCAACGATGAAGAGACAGAGACAATCAAGGATGTCCTGCTAACCGCAGATCTTTACGGAATTGAGAGCCACGGCATGCAGAGGATGGTCCGCTATCATAAAGGGATCGAGAAGGGGACCATTCATCCACAGGAGAAACCAGAAGTCGTTTTCGAGACTCCAGTGACCGCAGTGATCGACGGACATGCCGGAATGGGTCAGCTGGTTGGTACCTTCGCCATGAAGAAAGCCATTGAAAAAGCACAGACCGCAGGAATCGGTATCGTATCCGTCCGCAATTCCAATCATTATGGTATCGCAGGCTACTATGCTAAGATGGCATCGGACCAGGGACTCATTGGAATGTCCTGCACCAATTCAGAAGCGATCATGGTTCCAACCTACGGACGCAAGGCTATGCTGGGATCCAACCCGATCGCAGTGGCAGCCCCTGCAGAACCTTATCCTTTCCTTTTTGATGCTTCCACAACCGTTGTTACTAGGGGAAAGCTTGAGATGTACAACAAGATGGATAAGCCACTTCCGGATGGATGGGCACTAGATGAGAAGGGTCATCCAACCAAGGATGCACCGAGAGTCTTAGATAATATCAAGAAGAAGAACGGCGGAGGAATCATGCCACTGGGCGGATCCAGTATGATATCCGGAAGCCATAAGGGCTATGGCTACGACATGCTCTGTGAGCTCTTCAGCTCCATCCTCTCTATGGGTACTACATCGGATAAATGCTGTACTTTCCCAGATAAGACAGGAATCTGCCATGGATTCGTAGCAATCAATCCAGAGTACTTTGGAGATGCCGAGGCCATCAAGAATCATCTTTCGGAATACCTGAACGAATTGAGAGAAAGCCCTAAGGCTGATGGACAGGAGCGAATCTACACACACGGTGAGAAAGAAGTCTTCGCCATGAAGGACCGCATGGAAAGTGGTATTCAGGTGAACGACAATACTATGGTTGAGCTCAAAGATCTCTGTGATTACTTAAAGCTTGACTTCGCAGAATATTTCAAGGGATATACTCTCCGCAAGGATGAGCATTTCTTCCAGGGAAATTATTAATCTCACTACAGTGTCAAAACTCATCATCCCACGTAAGCATGCTTACAAGTGGGAATGTGAGTTGTTGACACCCACAACTTCATGGGAAGAACCAAAGGAGGAACAAGGTAAGAATTGTTCCTCTTTTTCAAATATATCGATATAATAGAATACGAAAAGAAATTGGTGAAATTCAACAACTGGTCAACCGAATTTTCACAAAAGTATAAGTTAAAAACTGGTTTATCGGGTTCTTGCTCAAAATGTTTCTGTAAATTATGTTAATTATTTTGTATGAAAATTTATATTAAAGTCTTTAATAATCAGGGACAAAAGTGTATAATTATACATAACAAGAAGATGTGTACAATAAAAGCTATACATATTTACAGTATGTCTTGTTAGCTGACACATTACAAAGTGAAAATTTGACGACTTGAAATTTCTGAATCAACCCAACCAGTTTTTAAATCAGATTTCAGAAATGATGGCTGTCACAACTTGAGAAACTGAGTTATAAACGTTAGGACGAATAAGGGAGGATTCAAAATGTATGATTTATTAGTCAAAAACGGAAAGATTGTCACACCGGAAGCAATCGAGGATGGCAATATCGCAGTCAAGGACGGTAAGATCGCAGCTATTTTGAGCAAGGACATGGTTCCGGAAGCCAAAGAAGTTGTAGATGCAAAGGGTAATTATGTATTCCCTGGCGCTATCGATACTCATGCACATCTGAATGATCCTGGATATGAGTGGCGTGAGGATTACGAGCATGGTACTGCAGCTGCAATTCTTGGTGGATACACAACCATCATTGATATGCCACTTCAGAACGAGCCAGCTATGACAACACCAGAGCTCTTCGATAAGAAAGAGGCTAAGGTTAGCCCACATGCATATTCCGATTACTGCTTCTGGGGCGGATTAATTCCAACAAACTTTGATCAGCTCGAGGCACTGGACAAGAAGGGCGTGGTAGCCTTCAAGTCTTTCCTCGGACCAGTTTCCCCAGATTACGCTCCACTGAATTATGGCCAGGCTTATGAGGCTATGGAGATTATCAAGGGCTTCGATGGTATGGCAGGATTCCACTGTGAGGACTTCAACATGATCAAATGTCGTGAGAAACACATGATCGATGCTGGACGTCTTGACTGGAGAGCATTCTTAGATTCCCGTACCGTAGCTTCCGAGATGGTAGCAACCGAGGCTGTCATCGCAATCGCTGAGGAGCTTGGATGTCGTGCACATATCTGCCACATCAGCCATCCAGCAGTAGCTCAGAAGGTTTACGAGTCACAGCAGAGAGGAAGCCGTGTTACCGCAGAGACATGCGGACATTACTTAAGCTTCACAGAGGATGATGTGCTTGCTAAGGGCGAGCTCTTCAAATGTGCACCTCCACTGCGTACCAAAGAGGACCGCGAGAACCTTTGGAAATATGTTGAGAATGGTACATTCAGCGGCTTAGCTTCTGACCATTCCCCATGTTCTTACGATGAGAAATACAATGAGATCCTTGGACAGAAGATCCACAATGTATTCGAAGTTTGGGGCGGATGCAGCGGAATCCAGAGCTGTGTTCAGGCTATCTTCTCCGAGGGCGTTAGCAAACGTGGAGTTGATCCAAGAGCACTTGCCAATACATGGGCTAAGAGACCTGCTCAGGCATTCGGTATCTATGGAAAGAAAGGTGATATCCGCGTAGGATTTGACGCTGACTTAATCATCATCGATCCAGAGAAAGAGTGGGAGATCACAGCAGATGAACTTCTCTATGTGAATAAGATTTCCGCATTCGTAGGAATGAAGGGCAAGGGACTTCCTGTATGCTCCATCCTTCGTGGTAACGTTATGGCCAAAGACGGAAAGATCGTTGGCAAGGGCGGCACAGGAGAATTAGTTAAGAGAATTCACTAATAAGTCTCTTTTACCCAGAGAGAATATATGAAAAGGAGATAATGTATGAGTTTAGTTGATAATAAGGTGCTGAGTGCACAGTACGCCGAAGGCGTAGATGCAGATCTTCAGCCTACCAAAGAAAGAATTATGGGCAGCGGTTCTTACGCTGCAAGTTTTATGGGTGGATGCGTATCCATCGGTACCTTCACCATGGGTTCTGCCCTGATTGGAGTGTTAACACTTCCACAGGCTATCCTGGCTATGATTATCGGATGTCTCGTTATTTCCGTCGGTCTGGTACTGATCGGTATGTGCGGACATAAATATGGTATCCCATTCGTTGTACAGTTACGTTCTTCCTTCGGAACCACCGGAGTTAAGATTCCTGGTGTCCTCCGAGGCGTACCGGCAATCGTCTGGTTCGGTTTCCAGAGCTGGGTCGGCGCAGGAGCCGTAAATTCCTGCTTAAAGACACTGTTTGGTTTTGATAACCTTCCAATTGTCTACATCGTTTTTACGATCCTTCAGGTAGCACTTGCCATCAAAGGATTCCAGGGTATCAAATGGTTAGAGAACATTTCCTCTGTATTCATCATTGGTATCTTAATCTACATGCTTTACGTTGTAGTCACAAAGTTCGGAACAGATATCAGCGCAAACTTCGCTAATATCAAGGGAACATGGGGCATGCCGTTCTGGGCAGCAACCACTTCCTTCCTGGGAATTTATGCGACTATGATTACCAACGCATCTGACTACTCACGTAACTTAAAAGAGTCTGTCGGACCAGTTAAGACAGGCAGTCTCTATACCGTAGCTATCCTTCCTGTTACACTGTTCATGGGTCTTATCGGACTCCTTGTAACAAGTGCAACTGGAAACTCAGATCCTGTAACTGTATTCTCTACAACAATGGATTCTAAGTTCTTAACAATCCTTACACTGTTATTCATCGCTTTTGCTCAGGTTACTACTAACGTACTGAACAACATCGTTCCTCCAGCATACGTACTGATGGAGTCCTTCAAGATGAAATGGACACATGCTACGATTCTTGTAGGTATTCTCTCTGTAGTAGTTATGCCTTGGAAACTTGTTACCGCAAAATCTGCAGCTGGTTTAGCTCTGTTCACACAGATCTACTCCGCATTCTTAGGACCGATCTTCGCTGTTATGGCAGTTGATTACTTTATCTTAAGAAAGCAGACACTGGATGTCAACATGTTCTACGACAAAGAAGGCCCATTCAAGGGTATCAACTGGGCAGCAATCATCGCCATCATCATCGGATCCCTTTGCTCCGTAGTTGTGGTTAAGCTGTCCTGGTATGTCAGCTTGATTCCTACTGGAGTTGCTTACTACATCCTGATGAAGGTTATGAAGCCTAGCAACATCGCAGGAACAGTATTAGAAGAGAACTAATATTAATAATTAATTCATATCAGATTCGAGAAAGAGCTCGTCGTAAAAGACGAGCTCTTTCTCTTTAGTGCGCCCGGCGGGCGCACGTTCTAACGGGTGAAAGTCCCGAATCTACCCGGCAGTGGGAAGGATATAGCCGAACAGCAAGGGCGTCATCGTGAGGTGG
>JAXJRI010000125.1:0-31797 GCA_036310685.1 Lachnospiraceae bacterium
TCAGAGATCTGCGGTAGCATAGCGGACGCAGATCTTCCATTAAAAACGAGGGCTCGAATTAAATTCAAACCCTCGTTTTTACGGAGCTATCCACGTTTCTTAGTGCGACAGCCCCTTTTATGATTATTGATACTTTTTGATTTTTCCATACTTAACTAGGCCAAGTCAGATTACTCTTCCTCTAAGTCCAACTGCTTTTTCACCATCTCGGAAAGACGTAATATCTCTTTTAACATCTCTTTATTAATGGAATAATATTTATGCTTCTCCTGTTTTCTGCATTTAACAAGTCCACTGTCCACAAGGATCTTCATATCATATGACACTGTAGACTGGCCCACAGCTACTTTCTCAACAATCTGGCTTGCGTTCATCTCTTCAAGGAAGAGCATGCTCACAATTTCCATCCTGTTATCATCATTTAACGCTCCACAGAGTCTTTTCACTAATCTCTTATCATTATTGTTCATTATACTATGCCTCTTACCCACATCCTGTCTCGATATTACATTATGCATCCGTTAGTCTAAAAAAACTACCCTCTACTTCAGCTTTGTATAATAATCAAAACAATTTTTTGTACGATTTCAACAAGAAATCTTATTGAAATTTTTTCTATATTATTATAGGTTAACTGGGGTTTTTTTTCAAGGGTTTTTGGCCCATATTAAAGGGATATTCGCCAATGTATCTAAAAAAATACGTTGCATCTTGACATTATCAACAAGAAACTCTACAATAGGATATGAAAGTTATATATTATGCAGGTATAGTTCATCGGTAGAACATCAGCTTCCCAAGCTGAGGAGGCGGGTTCGATTCCCGTTACTTGCTTATCAGGGCGCCGTATGGCGTCCTTTTTGATATTTATTAAGAGAACTGGTAAAAACTGGTCTTGCAATTTTAACAATTTTATTAGGAATTGTATCATAGAGTTTTTTGAAATTCAAGCCTATTTTTCCATTGCATTCTTCTTCCCATACTGATACTATTAGACATAGATATACCAGATTTACAGGGAGGTACTGGTCACCTGACCGGTACCTCTTTCAATATGAATACTTAAGTGCCAAAACTCATCATCCCACGTAAGCTTGCTTACAAGTGGGATATGAGTTATTTGCCAAGCATGCAGGAGAACCGCCAGTGGCTGTTCTTCTGTAGACACGCCCCTTCATGAGCATGAAGTGGTGATTGACGCCACGAAAATGCGAATGAAGGGCTGAACCTACGAAGTCGCAATGCGACGGAATAATCCGTAGTCACTTTTGGCAACCACATCATATGAAGATAAAGGAGATAGTTCTATGAGAGATGGATTTATCAAGGCCGCTGCCGCCACACCGCATGTCACCGTTGGCGATTGCGTATCCAATGCAAATGAGATTCTGAAACTAATCCGCAGGTTAGACGCTAAGAATGTGAAACTTATGGTATTCCCTGAACTCGGTCTGACTGGCTATACCTGCAGTGATCTTTTCTTGCAGGAACATCTGGTTCGTGAGGCAAAGCATCAGCTGTTCCGCATCATGACTGAAACATCTACAGTGGATGCACTGATCTTTATCGGTCTTCCTCTGGAAGTCCGCGGAAAGCTTTATAACGTAGCAGCTGTCATCAACCGTGGATGCCTGTTAGGTATCGTGCCGAAAAAGAATCTTCCAAATTATAATGAATTCTATGAGAGGCGTCAATTCACTCCTGCGCCAGACGGCATCACATATCTTTCCATCAGTCGTCTCTTCTCTGAGGAATTGGCAAAGTTCAATAACAATTATCGTTCTGCCGGAGAAGCCAATGTAGATCCTTCTTCCAGATATCCAGTTGTACCTTTCGGTACTAACCTCTTATTCTCCTGTGTCAGCCTGCGTCATCTCTGTGTCGCTGCTGAAATCTGTGAAGATTTATGGGTACCTTGCCCACCAAGCATCTCACATGCTGCTGCCGGCGCTAATATTATTGTTAACTTATCTGCCAGCAACGACATGATTGGAAAGAGCACCTATCGTCGTCAGCTTGTCACATCTCAGTCAGCAAGCTTAATCAGCGGTTATATCTACGCCTCTGCCGGAGAAGGCGAATCTACTACTGATCTTGTATTCGGAGGACATAACCTGATTGCTGAAAATGGCACTCTTCTCTCTGAAACTCCTTCCTTCGTGGCAGATGAGATGGGTTCTATCGCCTGCTCTGAGATTGATGTCGACCGTCTGATGAGCGAACGCAGAAGAACCAGTACATACCCTAGTGCTACTGAGAGCATCTGGTTTGACCGAGATAATGCTGATCTGATGTACGGTACAGGTTCCTCTTTCCTCGGTCATCTGATGATTCCATTCGATCTTAGAATTGAGAAGACCGCATTAACCCGCAGATTTGATCCTCATCCATTTGTTCCTTCAAATGCCAGTGAGCGAGAGAAGCGCTGTAATGAGATCTTAAATATTCAGGCATATGGCTTAAAGAAGCGTCTGGCACATACCCATGCTTCTTCCGCTGTCATCGGACTTTCCGGAGGACTTGACTCTACACTGGCACTACTTGTGACCGTCAGGGCCTTTGACCTTTTAGGTTTAGACCGAAGCGGTATCGTCGCAGTTACTATGCCTTGCTTTGGCACAACAGACCGTACCTACAATAATGCCTGCCTACTTGCAAAATCATTAAATGTCACCCTGAAAGAAGTTAACATCAAAGAAGCTGTTACTATTCATTTCCGAGATATCGAGCATGACATTGATAAACATGATGTCACTTATGAAAATGGCCAGGCCAGAGAACGTACTCAGATTCTGATGGATATCGCCAACCAGTCCGGCGGGCTTGTCATTGGTACTGGAGATCTCTCCGAGCTTGCTCTTGGATGGGCAACCTACAATGGTGACCACATGTCAATGTATGGAGTCAATGCTACCATTCCTAAGACTTTGGTTCGTCACCTTGTCCACTACTATGCTGACTTCTCCGAGACCATCTCCTTAGATGGTAAAAAGGATCATGCTCTGACAGAGGTACTGCTGGATATCTTAGATACTCCAGTTAGTCCAGAGCTTCTCCCACCGAAGGATGGAGTGATCTCTCAGAAGACGGAGGACTTAGTAGGACCATATGAGCTGCATGACTTCTACTTATATTACATGATTCGTGTTGGATTCCCTCCAAAGAAGATCTTCCGCGTTGCCTTAGAAACTTTCAAGGAGACTTACGGGCGTGAGACCATCTTAAAATGGTTAAAGACCTTCTACCGCCGCTTCTTCGCACAGCAATTTAAGCGTTCCTGCCTGCCAGACGGACCAAAGGTTGGTTCTGTTGCACTCTCTCCAAGAGGAGACTGGAGAATGCCTAGTGATGCCAGTGCAAGAACTTGGCTGGAAGAGATTGAAGCTTTATCTTAATTCCAGATTCGATAAAAGCGTCTATCGCTGCTTTTATGATATAGAAACGCCTATCGCTGCTTTTATTGCATAGAAAAAGGACCTCATATGAGGTCCTTTTCTCTTCTTAAATTTCACATTCTGCCACTTTGCATACGCAGGTAGCAGATCTTCCAGTCAACTGAAAATAAAATCTCTGCCAATTGTTTAAACTTCCTTTTAAGTAATTCTAAGCTGTCTTTATCGCTCTTATAACAAAGTTTGTGGTCCATCCCAGCCCAGATATTCATAGCAACTGATCTGATTTGGATTTCCGCTCTCTTGATATCCCTGTCATAATCTGAGACATCCACAATCAGATGGATACTGCGATATCCGCTCTTTTTAGGTTTCTCCACATAATTCTTTTCACCGATAACCTTGATTCCAGGAATACTCTTAATCGTTCTTGCGACAAGATATACGTCATCTAAGTACGGACATATGACTCGAATCCCAACGAGATCATTGATATTAGAAACTGAGGAGGAAAGGTCAACCGGCTTTCCCTTCGCAATCAGCTTCTGCATAATACTCTTTGGTGACTTCGCCCTCCATGTGACCGACTTCACGACATTCCGTCTTCTTGGCAGAGAAAGTAATTCACTCATCTCGGAAATCTGATACACCAAAGTATCCGCAATCCTTCTTGATCTCTCCTTCATGTGATGGCGCTGATAGATCTCCTCGAATGCAGCTAACTGGACCTTATCCAGCTTTTTGCGCATTTGTATCACACCTTCTCTTTCTCTGATATTATGGCAATAGTATACCACATTTTCTGAAAAAAGTGTGTAATTAATGTATATAATGACAGTTTAATTGTTAATGAAATAACAAATGCTTTTTTGTATATTTTGCTAGTTGCTTGATGAATAAACCGCATAAACCCGTTGCTTTATGTATTAATATATGTGCAATATTGTAGGTATCTTGTCAAATACATGCTTTATTGCTCTGTAAAAAAGTACTTTCCATCTTTAGAAACCTGAACTGGAATTCCACGTTTGTTAAAATATTGTACAATGAATTCTCGAACTCTGTCATCCTTCTCATCCAAACTAAAAAACTGTCCTGCGCACTGGTCATGAATATGAAGATTCACATGGAAATGCTCCCAGATATATCGCTTAAGATTCGCTGCCTCCGTCAAAGATAATACTGCCATAATATCCTCCTCCTTGTGCATATAATTATCTTCAGTATATCATGACAGAATTAGAATAGCAAAAAGAGCCCAGAACTTATCGTTTTGGACTCCTCATGATTGTTATTATTCACGCATGATATCTTTCGATACTTTAGGTATCTATTCGATAGATGGATTTCCATGAACTCTAATTTTTGCGGAAGATATTTACAAAATCTTCGGCCTGTTTTTCGTTCATATGAGCCTTTGGACTTTTCGCGAGCTGCTTCTCATACCAATCATATGCGCCAGTGGAAGCATTCTTGAAGGAATCACTGTCGACCTGATCAACGGTAGTAACCTGAATCTGATCGCCAGTCTGCCACTCTTTTACAAGATTTGCAACGTCACGGCGATTGATTGCCTTCTGGTACTCGATCGCTTTCTTTGCATTCTGATCGATAACCTTCTGCTGCTCTGGTGTAAACTGATCGTATGCCTTCTGATTAATACAGAAGAAGAGACAGTCGTAATATGCGTTCCAGAGAGAGATATATTTCTGTACATCCTGTACGGATGCTGAATCGATTGCGGTCTCAGGATTCTCCTGTCCATCGATGGTACCCTGCTGAAGTGCTGTATATGTCTCTGACCAGTTCATAGCAGAAGCATCGCAGCCCCACTCTCGATAAACTTCAGAGCAGAGGTCATTGGAACAGATACGCATCTTAACCTTCTTCAAATCATCGACAGATTTGATTGGAAGTTTATTATTTGTAATCTGACGGAAACCGTTCTCTGCAACTCCCTCACACTTAAGGCCATAGCCCTCAAGAATCTTACTTAAGGCCTGTCCTCCCTTGCCTCCTAATACCTGATCAGCATTATTATAATCCTTGAACAGATATGGCAGAGAGACAACGTTGAATCTAGGATCAAAGTTTGCGTAAATGAGGTTAGAATGTAAGGATACCTGGAGAGTATCTCCATCCATCAGAGCCTGAATACCAGCAACCTGGTCACCGTTCGTCAGCTGCTCTCCAGGATAGACATCTACCTTAACCTGACCGCCAGTGGATTCCTGCATGAGAGCATTGAAGTAATAACCTGCCTGTGCCCACTGAGATTCCTCTCCTGGGGAACAGTCAAAGTTCCAGGTTACTGCTGGCCATGCATCAGTTCCCTTATACTGAGCTGCATTCGATGCAGCATTATATTTATTAGAGTCCTCATAATCATGATAAGTCAGATTGCCGGAAGTGATACTGTCTGCCACTGAATTTTCGGCTCCTTTATCCCCACCGATCAACAGAAGTGAAGTCTGTGGAATATAAGTTACGACCATAAGTACAACCAGGCAGGCTGCAATCATAGGGGCAACTGCTTTAGAAATCATCGGCAATGTGACACGGTAGAAGGATCTTACTTTCTTCTCTGCTGTCTTAGCTGCATCCTCAATCTTTAAGCCGAGGGCGATAAACAAGTTGACTCCGACTGGAGGAGTTACCTGTCCGATAGCAAGATTGACGGTTGCAAGTACACCAAAGGCTACTAAGCTGTATCCAAGATGCTGGGCAACTGGTGCCATGATTGGAATAAAGATGTACATCGCTGAGTTGGCATCGATGAAACATCCTGCAATCAGAAAGATCACGTTGACAATCAGTAAGAATACGAACTTATTAGCACCTACCGTGGACAGAATCTGCTGGGCCGCAGAGGAGATTCCGAATAAAGTACAGCAATAGGAGAACAGGGATGCTGTCGCAACAATCAGCATGATTCCTCCTGATGTCTTTGCGGAATCAATGAAAATATCATAGAGATCTCTCCATGAAATCTCTTTATAAATAAACATTCCTACGATAATACCATAAACAACGGAAACTGCCGCTGCCTCTGTTGGAGTAAAGATACCTCCGTAGATACCACCAAGAATGATGACTGGCATCAAAAGTCCCCAGAAGGCATCCTTAAAGCTGTCCCATCTCTCTTTTCCAGAGCGGGCCTCATGGGTAACCTGTATATTAGTTCTTCTTGCCTCAATCATAACGACAATGACCAGAGCAAGACCCATTAAGATACCTGGAATGATACCAGCAATAAAGAGCTTACCGACATTTTCTCCTACAATAGAAGAATACACAACAAATGCGATGGAAGGCGGGATGACAATAGCTATCGAAGAAGATGCTGCCATCAGGGCCTCCGAGAATGCAGGGCTGAATCCAGAAGCAATCATGGCCGGAATCAGAACAGCACCGAGTGCGGCTACCGTTGCAGGACCAGAACCAGAAATTGCTCCGAAGAAGCAGGATACGATGACACAGACGATTGCCATACCACCTTTTTTATGACCGATACAGTCATCGATGAAGCGAATTAGTCTGGTAGAAATTCCAGCTTTGGCCATAATGTTACCAGAAAGCACGAAGAATGGAATTGCAAGAAGTAAGAACTTCGCAATACCAGTGTATGTGTTCGTCGCAATCATACTCAGTGTCAGGCTGGAAAACTGCGGAACAAAATGTGATGCATAAAGGATTGCAAGCATGGAAGACATTCCAAGACAAATTGCAATCGGCACACCGATCAATAATAAGGCAAAAAATGAGATGAAAAGGATTGCGGTAATCATTACTGTCTCTCCTCCTCTCTCTTATCAGCAGCCATATCAATGCCATACTCGATACAATGTAAAAGCAAAGAGATGCCGCCAATCACAACAAATGTCCAGAAGATGGACTTGCTGATATGCAAGATTGGGCTTAAGGTATGATCTGTCATCATACGGCTCCAGCCCTCAGCAGTAAGTACCACAGCGTAAACTGCAACAACTGCCATTGAGATCGTGTTCAGCACTTTCTTGGCCTTAAGGCTGACATGATCTGGAATGAGTCCTAAGTTGACGAGACCGCCGTCTCTGGCAGCTACGCCAGCGCCGAGTAGTGAGATCAGTACAAAGACCGCCACTACAATCTCCTCTGTAAATCCCCAAGAATGCTGAAAAATCTTGCGTGCTACAACGTTACCGAATGTCAGCGCCAGAACCAGCAGCATGGAAAGGGCAAGAACTACATTCTCGATTTTCACGACAATGTTCATGAATCTCTTGTAATTTTTCATAACTTCTTATTACTCCCTTCTATAAAAAAGTGACAAGGGACATTATAGCACTTTTTCAGAACTTTGCATCATTAAATTAATATTTTATACAAAAAAACTTTCGTTTTTTATCCTAAATAGACAAAAACGAAAGTTTTTTAAATTTCAATGTATCATTATTTAGACAATATAGCCAAACCAACTTGTAACTTATGCTAAAGCGAGATCAAAAACCTTCTTGACACTGGCCTTGCACTCCTCATAGCCCTCACCAGGATGAGCTTCATAAACCTTCTCCTGGTCAAGGAACATCGTTGGAGTATAATAATAATCATACTTATCTGCAATATCTGGGTGCTCACTCTCCTCCACCCAGACAATCACAATCTCATTGTACTTTGGATTCTCCTTTGCCAACTCCTCAATGGCTCTCTTAGCCTGACGGCAATAAGGACAAGTCTCCAAATAAAAACAAGTAATCTGCTTCATAGTAATCTCTCCTTCCTTAAATAATGTTACATATCCTGGTCTTCTAATGCTGAAATCAGAAGTGCCAGGGTCTCTTCAATACCTTTCTTATTCTCATTAATTACCAGGTCCGCATACTTCTCATAGAGAGCCGTTCTCTCATCGTAGATATCCTTTAGAGTCTGTCCTGGTCTTACAGTCACTCCGCGGCCCTTTAAGTCTCCCAATCTCTTCTTAAGAACTGGGAAAGGACATCTTAAATAGACAATCAAAGCGGTCTGCTTATAATGCTCCATAGCTTCCTTACCATAAACAGCACTGCCACCTGTCGCGATTACGCTTCGTTCTGCCTCGATAGAAGCATTCACCTGATTCTCAACCTCAAGGAATCCGTCAATCCCCTTCTCCTCAATAATATCCTTCAGCAGTTTTCCCTCGCTCTTCTGAATCAGAAGGTCTGCGTCTAAAAACTGATAACCTATCTCTTTCGCTAAGATAACTCCAATCGTACTCTTGCCGACTCCCGGCATCCCAATAAGAACGATATTCTTCTCCATGGTCATCTTCCTCCGTGTCCAATCTATTCCTGCATATATTCTTGCCGCGATACTTTAGGCATATTCTTATATAGGGGTCAACAACTCACATCCCCACTTGTATGCAAGCTTACGTGGGATGATGAGTTTTGACGCTGTAGTTACATTCCCGCTTGTAAGCAAGCTTACGTGGGATGATGAGTTTTGACACTGTAGTCACATTATACCTTAAAGTATCTTCCCTTGTCATCAATTATTTTACGATACAAAATTTTGCACAATAATCCAAGAGAAAGCAATTGTTTTTATGTTGAAATTAGGATATCATTAAGAAAGGTATTGAAAAATAATAAGAACAAAGGAAGGTATTACCATATGTTTGAGATGATTCTTACCGTCATTGTGACAGTCGGTGCTGCCCTTTACGGTTTATCACAATCGATCTTTATGAACGGGCCTCATCAGCATCTGTACCGTATGATTGCAGTTGCTATTATTATCTTGTTTATCATCGTCTCCAATATTCACAGGATTGTTAGAAACCGACGGATTAAGGCTTTACACGTGAACTTAGAGGATTACCTCTATTATCACAAGTTCACTTCTCCCCTTTACCGAGCAGGTTATCTGGTCAGCTATTTCATTCAGAATATCCTGTTTGACTATACCTACATGCGAAGGAATTTTAACTTTTGTAAAGGTCTTAATGTCTACGATGATAATGTGACTGAATACTATATTAAGTTCCGTAATACCTGGTATAAATATTCTGGACTTCTGGTAAAAAAGCATCGCATTTCCGTCAAGAGACTACGCGCTTTCGCAGCAGAGAAGAAGAACGAGATGATCTTTAATGCATTGGAAACCGCGGATGAGCGTAATCTTTATATTCAGTTCCGAAAAGACTGTGAGGATTATTATTTAGAGCATGGATTCCTGACCGGCTCCAGTATGAGCTTCATCCCAAATCACGATAAGGTTCACCAATACTATCAGAATAATCTCGCAAGGGTCTATGATGCCCGTTATTATGTTGAGAGACATGAAGATGAGATCAAAGATCTGGTCGGACGTAAGAACGCCCGAGATGGTGCTGACGTCAATGACTTTAAAAAATGGATTCGTTAATCCTATATACTAATAAAGGCAGAGAAATGTATCATCAATCATTTCTCTGCCTCTTTTGTGTTATTACTTCACTTGCTTATCTAGCTTTCAATCTTCTCTGACGGACAATCTCAAATGCGAGCACTCCAGTTGCTACAGAGACATTTAAGGAATCAATATCACCGTTCATCGGAATCGATGTGACATAATCACATCTTTCTTTGACAAGGCGGCTAACTCCTTTCCCCTCATTGCCAACTACAAGTCCAATCGGTCCTGTCAGGTTCTGATCATACATGACCTCTCCATCCATATCAGCACAGACAAACCACATGCCCCTCTCTTTTAACTCATCAATCGTGCGAGCCATGTTTGTGACACGAACTACTGGAGTATAAGAGATCGCTCCTGCGGACACTTTCGCAACAGTCTCCGTCAGGCCGACCGCACGATTTTTCGGAATAATTACTCCCTGTGCCCCTGCTAAGTTGGCTGTACGGATGATGGCACCAAGATTATGGGGATCCTCAATCTCATCACAGAGAATAAAGAACGGATCCTGTCCCTTCTCCTCTGCCTTCGCAAAGAGATCATCAATCGTTCCATATTCATAGGCTGCCGCTGCCGCAACAACACCCTGATGTACCCCATGATCAGAAATATTATCTAAAAGATCTTTCCTTACATAATGTACCTGGGTATCATGCTTCTTAGCCTCTCGTAAGATAGTACGAATCGGACTGTCATTGTCACCCTCTAAGACATAAAGTCGGTCGATGGTCCTTCCAGATCGGAACGCCTCTAAGACCGCATTCCTTCCAATAATCTTGCCGTTCTCAGGAATCTCAATCTCCTCCATCGGCATCGGTCTCCTGCGGTCTCCCTTACGGTTGAAATCTCTGCGGTCATGGTCCCCCCTGCGACCTGATTCTCTGAAATCGCGGCCGTTCTTTCGCGAAGAATGCTGTTTCTTCTCAAAGCATTTCTCGCGAAAATTATCTGAATGTTCTCTTGCCATATTAATCCTCTTCTCTATCTGCCTTCTTCTGCAGTGCTTCTTCTCCCAGTCCAATCAACTCTAAGATTCGTTCCACTCTTCCCGCAAGATAAAGATAGCCCATTAAGCATTCTAATCCCGTGGCGATGCGATAATCGTGATGAGACTGATTCTTTGCCGTACTCGCCGGCTTGGCATTTCTTCCTCTGCGGAAGACCGCCTTCTCTTCGTCAGTAAGAAATGGCTTCATCTCATTCATCAGAAGCATCTGCCCATGGGCATTCACCAGCTTGACCGTATCCTGATGAAGCTGGTGATTCTTCCGATTACCATGAGAAATGACTCTAGTCCGCATGATAAGCTCAAAGACGCAATCTCCGATGAAAGCAAGAGACAGAGAACTGTAGGTTCGAAGGTCCTTCTGGACCAGCGGAGCACTTTGCTGAATTGTCTCGATACCCTTCTCTAGAACCTCTGGGTTCTCCTCTCCCTGCTCAAGCCTTTTTAGGTTACTATTTATGCTCTCTTCCATTTTACACCAGCTCTGGTATCTTCCAGAATAATGCCCTTTGCTGCAAGCTCATCACGGATCTCGTCGGCACGCTTAAAGTTCTTAGCCTTTCTAGCCTGCTGTCTCTCCTCAATCAGAGCCTCGATATCAGAATCTAAGAGCTCTTCCTTCTTCTCTGTCTCAATACCTAAGACGCCAAGAAGAGTTGTAAGCTTATCTAATACGTACTGAGCATACTCTCTGGAGCCATCTTTTGCTGTAATATTGGCAAGCTTAACCATATCAAAGATAGCAGCAATCGCATCTGCTGTATTAAAGTCATCCTCCATGGAATTCTCAAAATTCTTGACAAAACCATTAATTTTCTCAACATTTGCTTTGTCAGCGTCTGTCAGCCTAGTGTTCTCATCAGCCTGTGCCTGGTCACGAAGCATATCCACACAATTTAAGATACGCTCTAAGGCACTCTTAGCTGACTCTACTAACTGATCGCTGAAGTTTAATGGACTCCTGTAATGAGCCTCTAACATGAAGAAACGGATTACCTGTAGATCATACTTCTTGCTGATATCACGGACAGTAAAGAAGTTTCCAGCAGATTTAGACATCTTCTTATTATCAATATTCAGGAAAGCATTATGCATCCAGTAATTTGCAAACTTCTCATGATTGCATGCCTCAGACTGTGCAATCTCATTCTCATGATGAGGGAAGATCAGGTCCTCTCCACCGGCATGAATATCGATGGTATCGCCAATGTACTTCTTACTCATAACAGAGCACTCGATATGCCAGCCAGGACGTCCGTCACCCCATGGTGATGGCCAAGAAGGCTCTCCCTCTTTCTTAGGCTTCCAAAGAACGAAATCCATCGGATCCTCTTTCTCCTCGCTGACAGCAATACGCTTACCAGCTTCCATCTCATCCAGATTCTTGTTGGAAAGCTTACCGTAATCCTTGAAAGATCTGGTACGGAAATAAACGGTACCATTCTTCTCGTAAGCATAACCCTGCTCGATCAGACTTTGGACCATAGCAACCATGCCATCAATCTCTTCTGTAGCCTTTGGATTGTAGGTATATTTCTCAATGTTTAAGCCCTTCATATCCTCAAGGCACTCTTTGATATATCTCTCAGAAATCTCCTTTGTGGAAACTCCTTCTTCATTCGCCTTCTTAATAATCTTATCATCAACATCGGTGAAGTTAGAAACATAGTTGACATCGTATCCCTTATACTCAAAATAACGACGCACTGTGTCGAAAACAACCATCGGCCTTGCATTTCCAATATGGATAAAATTATAGACCGTAGGTCCGCAGACATACATTCCAACTTTTCCAGGATGTACTGGTACAAACTCTTCTTTTTTTCTCGTGAGAGTATTATATAACTTCATAAATCCTCCTATTATCGTGGTATATTCGCTATCGATTATGGTAGTAAAATTCTATGCGTTTGTCAACTATTACACAATCTCCATAATACAGTTTTTGCGCAGCGGCTCGATCTGTCCAAGGAAATGCTTTGCGCCCTCAGAGAGAGTCTCCGCACTTTCAACCTGGTCTGGTCTCTTCTCACCAAAGATTACTTCCGTAAGATCTCCAATCGTAATCACAGAGTCTGCTTCTTCCTGTGTCCTTACAATCTTGACTCTATCTCCCATGGTCTCAAAATAATAAGTACCGCTCTGCTCAGTCAAGAAAGGATCCTCGACTCTAATCCTGCAGCCTTCCACTGGTTCACAGAGGCTGAGATAATCTCCCAGCTTATCGAGATTTAAGATTCGGAACATGATAATCTTTTTCATCTTCGGAGGCATCGCCCTAAGACCCCCCTGGGCACCCAGCTTGCAGACACCATCAAAGTTCTCATCTAGGATCAGCTGATAGTATCCGAAGTGATATTTCTCTTCCGCAAAGGAAATGATGTCTCTAAGAAATTCCTCAGCATGGTCCATTCTGCTGACAAAAATCCTAGATAAGATCATACAGCCGTTCTCCTCTGCCATCTCAAATCTGCCAAGATAATCGTCCCCGTCCATGACATAATAGAGGAAGCCTAGGTCACCGACCGATTCTCTAGCAAGGAGACTTAAATACTCTGGTGTAATCTTAGTTGTGACCGCAAATCTCTGGATATTGGTAAGATTCTCTTTGGCACAGACTTCCTTCACCTGATGACCCTCTAGTCTCTGTGTATAAGTATACCTTGGCTTCGGCAGCTGATCTGGTGCAATCACACTGATCTCCTGCTCAATCCGATTCATACCAAAGCGGAAATCAAAAGGAAGATAATAATTCTCGTCCGCTGGCATCAGGTAGGTAAAGACCCTTCCCTGATCTCTCATACGGTGAAATCCTTCTTTCAGGAGTTCTCTCATCACTCCCTGGCGGCGATATTCTTCATCGGTAGCAACTCCAACAATATAATCCGCACGAACTTCTCTGCCGCAGAGAATCAGCTCGTAAGGATTAAAATGAATCGTACCACGAAGTTCTCCCTCTTCGTTCTCATTCAAAAGGACCTGATTATGGCCATAGACATTCTCAAAGTAAAATTTTGCATATTCCTCAGGATCTCTGAAATTTCTCTGCCAGAGATTGTACAGATCTTGTTTATGATCCCTGTGATCTACTTTAATCATTCTTATCCCCGCTTTCCCACCAGCCGGACTGTGACTTACTGCAGCCTCCACAAGTAGAACAATCACGATCACCCATCATAACATCCTGACCGATGTAATTACCTATCTCTGAGAGAAGGCATACAGCTGACGCAGAGATTCCCTGACCATTCCCAGTGAATCCAAGTCCTTCCTCTGTGGTTGCCTTCACATTAACCTGACTGATCACGATTCCAAGAGCACTGGCAATGTTGGCTCTCATCTTCTCAATATGTGGAGCCATCTTTGGCTTCTGTGCAATGATGGTTGCGTCAATATTTTCAATAAAATATCCACGTTCCTCAATCAGACCTCTCACATGGCGGAGCAAATCCATACTGTCTGCACCCTTAAAACGGTCATCGTTATCTGGAAAATGCTTGCCGATATCTCCAAGTGCAGCAGCTCCTAAAAGCGCATCCATCACTGCATGTAGAAGGACATCTGCGTCAGAATGTCCCAACAGTCCTAATTCGTAAGGAATCTCGACACCACCGAGAATGAGCTTTCTGCCCTCTACCAGGCGGTGCACATCATAACCCTGACCTATTCTCATAATCTATATCCTTTCTAATAATCAATTCATCCATGACATCAACGTTAATATGTCAACCCATGTACAACAAGCTGAAGTGCATTGGCACTTGACTTGCATGCTAAATCAAAAAAAGCACATCTGTAATCAAACAGATATGCTCATCAGTAGCGGGAACTGGATTTGAACCAGCGACACTTCGGGTATGAACCGAATGCTCTAGCCAACTGAGCTATCCCGCCATATTCAGTTAAAAGAGTGGGACCTACAGGGCTCGAACCTGTGACCCTCTGCTTGTAAGGCAGATGCTCTCCCAGCTGAGCTAAGATCCCACGTCACTCAACAATCGCCATTATATCTCAGTATTTGATTTTTGTCAACATATATTTTATTTATATTTTACTATTTGTATTACAGATGATACTTTATCGACCGCGGAAATAGTTAACCAAAAATACAATAGCCAGTAGAATCAGTATATATGGGAGCATTCCAATCAGGAAGACTGCGAACAAGATGAGCACAAGAACAACAAGGGCAATGATTCCAAACGCCTTAAGCTGCCCCTTCCATCCAAACTCTGGAGTATGATTTCCAAAAGCCCTCTGGCTGTAGGAATCGTCCTCATAGGACCTCTCCTCTCGCTGTCTCTCTTCTTCTTCAGGATTCTCCCCATGAGCTTCGATGATAGACTTTGCAATCATCGATGCGGAACCCAGATGCTGAATCGTCTCAGTGGAAGTATATCCCATATCCTCCTGCTCTTTAAAATAGGAACGATAGTATGCAAGAGAATCCTCAAGCTCCTGATCACTTACCTGCCCGCGCAATTTCTGCTCAAGCTCTTGTAAAAATTCTTCTCTTGTCATACTTTCCCTCCCATTGACACCTGTCTATTACTCCTGATTCTCGACAATCTCGTTCGCTTTCTCAACATCAGACGGACGGATAATCATCTCATCTCCAGATCCTGTTGCGAAAGCATACATATAATCCAAGTTAATCTTCGCATTCGCGATTCCAACTAGCATCTTAGCAAGAGAGCCTGGCCTTGAAGGGATCTTAACACGAAGTACATCTGTGAGATGGACCTCATAACCATGTTTCTTAAGAAGATCCATACAAGCCTGAGGATCTGCCACAATCAGTCTGGTCACAGTATCTGCCATACTTAGAGCTTCCACATTGATATCTTCCTTGGCAAGAATATCCATCACTTCTTTTAATGCTCCATCACGGTTCTCAACCGTCACAGTAACCTGCTTTATGATCATAATATCGTCATCCTCCTTAAAAAATCCTGTACTCATCATACCACAACAGGAGAAAAAAAAGAAGACTCGCGCCCATTCCTGTACATTTCGGCTTAAAAATTCAGAAGACCGATATTCATAGACCTCCGGTCTATTTCATATCGGTCTTCCGAGCTGCTTCGCAGCTTGGCCAGGATAAACAATTCCTTCCATCTTTGGGCGCTAGCGCCCACGATGTTAGGAATTGTTTATCCTGCTGAATTTTTTACATCATTCCCATTCCTGGGTTTGGTGCTGCAGGCATTGCTGGTGCTGGCTCTTTGATGTCAGCTACTACAGACTCTGTTGTGAGCATTGTAGATGCAATACTTGTAGCGTTCTGAAGTGCGCTTCTTGTAACTTTTGCTGGGTCGATGATTCCGGACTCTACCATGTCGCAGTATTTCTCGTTTAATGCATCAAATCCGAAGTTGTCAGCTCCCTCAGATACCTTGTTGATGATTACAGATCCCTCAAGTCCTGCATTAGCAGCGATGTGATACAGTGGAGCCTCAAGTGCTTTCAGTACGATCTCTGCACCTGTCTTCTCGTCTCCGTGAAGTGTATCAGCAAGTTCTTCGACTTTTTTTGCTGCATGAATGTAAGCAGATCCACCACCGGAAATGATTCCTTCCTCAACTGCAGCTCTTGTAGCGTTTAAAGCATCTTCCATACGAAGTTTTGCTTCTTTCATCTCTGTCTCTGTTGCAGCACCGACACGGATAACTGCTACGCCACCAGAAAGTTTTGCAAGTCTCTCCTGTAATTTCTCTTTATCAAACTCAGATGTTGTCTCCTCAATCTGGCTCTTAATCTGTGCAATACGATCAGAGATCTCATCTTTAGATCCAGCACCATCAACGATTGTTGTGTCATCCTTTGTTACCTTAACGGATTTCGCACGTCCAAGCATATCCATTGTGGCATCTTTAAGTTCAAGACCAACTTCCTCAGAGATAACCTTTCCACCTGTAAGGATTGCAATATCCTGAAGCATAGCCTTTCTTCTGTCGCCATAACCTGGAGCCTTAACGCCTACTACAGAGAAGGTTCCTCTTAACTTATTAACGATTAATGTTGTTAAAGCCTCACCCTCGATATCCTCTGCAATGATTAAGAGTTTTGCTCCTGCCTGAACAACCTGCTCAAGTAATGGGAGAATCTCCTGGATGTTGCTGATCTTCTTATCAGTGATTAATACATATGGGTCATCTAATTCTGCAGTCATCTTCTCCATATCTGTTGCCATGTATGCGGAAACATATCCACGGTCGAACTGCATACCTTTTACAAGGTCAAGCTCTGTCTTCATAGTCTTGGACTCTTCGATTGTGATAACACCATCGTTTGTAACTTTATCCATAGCATCTGCTACGAGCTGACCAACCTCGTCATCTCCTGCAGAAATTGCTGCAACTTTTGCGATCTGATCTTTACCGCTTACTTTCTGGCTCATGCCTTTGATTGCCTCAACAGCAACGTCTGTAGCTTTCTTCATACCTTTTCTTAAGATTATTGGGTTAGCTCCTGCTGCAAGGTTTCTCATACCTGCATTAATCTCAGCCTGTGCAAGAACAGTAGCTGTTGTAGTACCATCACCTGCTACGTCGTTTGTCTTAGTTGCAACTTCTTTGACAATCTGAGCACCCATGTTCTCAAATGGATCTTCTAACTCGATGTCCTTAGCGATTGTAACACCATCGTTTGTGATGAGTGGTGTACCATAAGATTTATCAAGAACTACGTTACGTCCTTTTGGTCCAAGTGTTACTCTAACGGTATCTGCTAATTTATTGACACCTGCCTCTAAAGCTTTTCTGGCATCTGTGCCGTATTTAATCTCTTTTGCCATGATTCATGTCCTCCTAATTATTGATTCCTTATGCAGTGATTACTCTACGATTGCAAGAATATCATCCTGCTTTACGACGATATACTCCTCGTCACCAAGCTTAACATTTGTTCCAGCATATTTAGAATAGATAACCTTCTGGCCAGTCTTAACTTCCATCTTCACATCTTCTTTACCAGGTCCTACGGCTACTACCTCTGCTTCCTGAGGTTTCTCCTGTGCGGATCCTGTAAGGATGATACCGGACTGTGTCTTGGTCTCAGCCTCTAACTGTTTCAGAACAACTCTGTCTGCTAATGGTACTAACTTCATAATACTGCCTCCTCAACTATTTATATGAGATTTGTAATTCTCTATTTCTTTGTTAGCACTCAATTCTTATGAGTGCTAATCACTGTCACTATAATATGCATTTTCTGTTATAAATGCAAGTTTTTCATTCCTGTATATTTACATATTATTCTGTATATTGTTGTTTTTCTCTTTATTACTCTTTTTATCTATATTTTTCTCATTTTCTTCTTTTTTAAGTCTTCTCATATGGTCACAAGCTTTATCATAAATGTCATAAGGTTTGTGATAACGCGGACTGTAATCATTATGATAATGACCTTCCTGTTTTTGTCTCATGGTAATCCTCCAAAACAAGCTGACGTGCCACTGACACTTCACTTGCATGCTCGGCAAAAAAGTAGCGCAGAAAGTTATCCTCTCTGCGCTGTCTATCTTCTTGATTAGTTTGTAGCCTTAGTGGAATCGAAAGCAGCTGTTGTCGCTGTGGAACTCTCAGAAGTATCCTCAGATGTCTCTGTAGAGGTCTCTGTAGTATCCTCGGAGCTATCATCTACACTTGTGGTAGAGGTCTCTTCTCCAGTAGAAGCCTCACTTGCGGTTGCGGAATCTCCCTCCTGCGCTGCTGTGGTCTCATTGCTTAGCTCTGTGGTAGGATCTGTACGGAAATGTACCGTACCAGGATCCAGTGTCTCTCCTCTTGCTGCATAAAGTTCAGGAACTGTCACGAGCTGGAATCCTTCTGCAATCAGATCAGGAACAAATCTCTTCACAGCATCGATATTGTAGTCATGAATATCATGTAAGAGGATGACATCTCCATCTTTCGCTGTCATAGCAGCCTTATAGGTTGCATCAGCACTCTTGTACTTCCAGTCCTCTGTATCCAGTGACCAGTTCATACAGCAGAGATCATAGCTTCCAACCGTTTTAAGAACGGACTTATTAACAGCTCCATACGGAGGGCGCATAAGATTTGGCTTTACACCAATCGCTTTTACAATGGCATCTACGGATTTCTCCACCTCTGTATTCAGCTGGCCCTGACCTAAGTTGGTCAGAACAACATGGCTGTAAGTATGTGTTCCTACTTCCATGCCAAGATCATACTCTCTCTTGACTGTCTCTGGATAGTACTTAGCGTTCTGTCCGAGAACAAAGAAAGTAGCTTTGGCATAATTCTGCTCTAATGTGTCAAGCATCTTGTTAGTTGTAGATGGATTAGGGCCATCGTCAAAGGTGACTGCTACCATCGGCTTAGAAGGATCAATCTTAGGATATACTTTTAACTTCACCTCAGATGTTAATTTAGAACCGTCTGTAGAAGAAGCAACTAATGTGACATCCTGCTTTGCATAGCTGTCCGCTAAAGTAAGCATGCCATCTTTCGTTACCTTAATACCCTTGCTCTTTCCATTGATTGTCCACTTTAACTTCTTGTTTGTAGCCTTTGCTGGCTCAGTCTGAATATCCAGCTGGAGCTCTTCTCCTGCGCGAGTGACTGCAGGCTCCGGTGCTGTCACAGTGAGGTTTGTAAGCTTGACACTGTTATCTACTGTCTTTGTTGTCTGTTTTTTCGCTTCTTTCTTCTCTCCTGAGGAACCCTTTCTTGCGATTGATACAATTCCAAAGATAAGAACCACAATCACAAGAATTCCCACAAGATATCCGATTAATTTACCCTTCTTCATCTTATATCTCCTTCGTTTATATCTCAAATCATAGATAAGTCTTATAACGTCAAAAGAGCGAAAACCATGCTAGTTTTCGCTCTTAATATATTCATTTAGGATCGGATCGATCAAACTCTAGAGAGGTACTCACCTGTTCTTGTATCAATCTTAAGTTTATCCCCAAGATTTACGAACAGAGGAACCATAACCTGTGCTCCAGTCTCTACTGTACATGGCTTTGTAGCACCAGTAGCTGTATTACCTTTCTCACCTGGCTCACACTCAGTTACCTCAAGCTCAACGAACATTGGAGGTTCAACAGCGAAGATATCTCCATTATGAGATACCATAGTTACTTCATCGTTCTCACGAACGAACTTTAAGCTGTCGCCGATAGTCTCGCTTCCTAAAGCGATCTGATCGAAGGACTCCATATCCATGAAGTAGAACATATCTCCATCGTTGTAGAGATACTGCATCTTCTTTCTCTCGATGATGGCCTGAGTAAACTTCTCAGTTGGACGGAAAGACTTCTCAATCGCTCCACCATTCTTAATATCTTTCATCTTTGTTCTTACGAAAGCAGCTCCCTTACCAGGTTTTACATGCTGAAACTCAATAATCTGATAAACATTGCCTTCATACTCAACGGTAAGACCGTTCTTAAAATCACCAGCAGTAATCATATCCGAAAATCCTCCTAATTTGTAATGAATTGTAACCGTCCTTGATGTCTCTATCAAAATACAAACCCACAAAATGCGGCCGACAATTACCATATAGCATTAATTCTATAATAAATAGAATTAATTTTCAATACTTTTATCGAAATAATCTCTATTCGCTATCCTTCTCTTCCTTGCGTCGAAGGATCCAGCCCTTCTCTAATGGCTGACCGAAATCAATCCAGATCTCTTCTTTTGGATGCGGAGCACTCTCAACAGACTCATGGTCTCCATTCTCCATAGCCTTTACCGTAAGGATGAGGTTGCTTCCGTCTGGATTCATCGCCTCAATCTCTTCTCCGACGCTGAATTTATTCTTCTGATAAATCTTGCAGTACCCTCTCTCATCGACATCCTGAATGGTTCCGATATAAGTATACTCTTTGATATAAGTGTTATTATCGTAGATCTGGGCATCTTTGCCTGGCATACCAAAGTAGAAACCGGTTGTAAACTGACGGTATGTGCACTTGGCAATCTCAGAGTGATAATAAGGCAGATTCTTCTGATAGAGCTCAGGAGACTTCTTGTAATCATCGATTGCCCTACGATAAGTTCTTGTTACCGCTGCAACATAGAGAGCCGTCTTCATTCTACCCTCAATCTTTAAACTGTCCACTCCTGCCTCAATCAATTCAGGAATGTGCTCAATCATACAAAGATCCTTAGAATTGAAGATATAAGTTCCTCTCTCATTCTCCTCTACCGGCAGATATTCTCCTTTACGAGTCTCCTCCATAACGTAATATCTCCAACGACATGGATGAGTGCAGGCACCCAGATTAGCGCTTCTTCCTGTGAAATAGCTGGAAAGAAGGCATCTTCCGGAATGTGACATACACATAGCTCCATGAACAAAGGCCTCAATCTCCATATCTTCTGGAATGTGAGCACGAACCTCTGCCAATTCGCCAAGTGACATCTCACGGGCGGCAACCACTCGTGTTGCTCCTAATTTTCGCCAGAAATCATAGGTTGCATAGTTGGTGCTGTTCGCCTGAGTACTGATGTGCAGATCAATCTCAGGACAGACCTCTCTAGCAATCATGAAGACTCCAGGGTCAGAAACCAGAATAGCATCCGGCTTAATCTCCTTCAGTTCTCCAAAATATTTGCGAATCCCTTCTAAGTCCTTATTGTGAGCTACAATGTTTGCAGTCACATAAACCTTTACTCCATGAGCATGGGCATAATTAATCCCCTCTGCCATATCTTTAAGAGAAAAGTTGTGGGACTTAGCGCGGAGACTGTAAAGTTCTCCGCCGATATATACGGCATCTGCTCCGTAGAGAACCCCTGTCTTTAAGACTTCAAGGCTGCTCGCAGGAATCAGTAATTCTGTTTCTCTCATATTAACTCCTTTATTGCTGATTCTTGATAGACAGAAAGGGCTAGACCGTCTCCATTGTTTAGGATCACGGTATCAAGTTCTCTGTCATGAGTGAGCGTATACAGGTACTCCCGCATGCGCTTATGAATGGTATGATTTCGCCTCCGAATTCCATAGCGGGACTCAAAGACATCTCCATCCTGCAGAACATTGTCTGACAGGAGGATTGAGCCATCTTCCATAACTCTCTTGACCTCTTTTAAGAAATGAATATACTGCCCCTTGGCAGCATCCATGAAGACAAGGTCATACGGTCCCGACAGGGTCGGCAGAATCTCTGCCGCATCTCCCTCTAGAAGCTGAATCTTATCTTCCATCCCAGCCATAGCGATATTCGATTTCGCTCTGGCAATTCGGGGTGGATAATTCTCTATTGTGGTAATCCTGGCCGCATCGTCTGTGACCTGGCCCATAAAAACCGAAGAGAATCCGATTGCGGCTCCAACCTCCAAGATTCTCTTCGGTCTCTTAATCTCAAGTAACACTCGAAGAAACTCCTGCGTCTCCTTCCGAATAATCGGAACATGGTCACGTTGAGCTTCTTCCTCAATCTCTCTTAACTCCCGCGTGGGCAGATCTTGTCCAAAAGAGCGGATAAAATCTGCGATACGCTCATCATTAATCATATATCTATCCTTTGTCTCTTACTAGCTCGTTTACATCAGTCACCGCTGGTCGTGCGGGTAAGCACCAGGAGGATCTCTGATGGCTTCATAGAAGAATCAACACGATACCTTCCACTCTTGATCTTGTCATAACCATCCATGGTACGAACTGACATGGCAAAAATCCTGCCATTTTTCACGATTCTCTTTTTCTCTAATTCCTTACTAATCTTTCGCAGAGGCTCATCCTTATCTACTGTAATCACTGCTTCCACCTTGGTCTGCTCGGAATCCTTTGCCTGATCGGCAAAAATCTCATAGCCAACAAGCTTAGCTTTCTGAAAAGCCCAGACTAAAACAAGTAGAAAGATAAGAAAAACCAGAATCTGAACCAAGATGTGCCGGACTTTTCCTACCATACAAATCCTCCTCAGTCATTCATGTAAGAGACGTCAATCTCTACACGATCATACATCTTCTCAGAAACTTCCCTCATCAATCGACATACTCTCTGCTCAGAGGCCATGAAATCAATGACCGCCGGCTCCCTTAAAAATTCCTGATACTTGACATAAAGTGCTTCCTCTTTCGGGAGATATTCTGGATCTGACTCATCCAACTGCAGTTCCAGATTCTGCCTGCGAAATTCATTGAGCTGGCCCATCAGAGTGGGATCATCCTTGATTCGGCTGAGATCTTTCTGATACTGTTGATAATCTTTGCTCTGGCAGATAAGGTCCATAAGCTCTGTGACCTTTTTCATGATACTCTTATGATCTGCTGTCTCCATACCTTTGACCTCTAACTCTCATTCTCGCTTTAAGAGAGCAAAGACCATGAAAAACCATGGTCTTCGCGTTTGTCTTCTATAATACTTCTATACTTCCATAATAATTGGAAGAATCATTGGGCTTCTCTTCATCCTCTTCCAGATGAATCCACCCAGATCATCTTTGATCGCTGACTTGATGTGTGACCAGTCTGTCACATTCTTATTTGCACAGCGATCCAAGGTGTCACGAACGACATCCTTTGACGCATCAATCAGCTGCTCTGACTCTCTCACGTAGACGAATCCACGGGAAACGATATCTGGCCCAGCAAGGAGCTGTCCATTGTAGCGGTCCAAAGTTACCACTACGATAAAGAGACCATTCTGTGAGAGCTGCTGTCTGTCGCGCAGAACGATATTTCCAATATCTCCAACGCCAAGTCCGTCAACATATACACCGCCTGCTTTGACCTTGCCAGTAACCTTTGCATAGTCATCGCAGATGGATAAGACGTCACCTGACTGCATAATCACAACATTGTCTTCTGGAATACCCATACTGACTGCAAGATCATGATGTGTCTTTAAGTGACGGTACTCTCCATGAACTGGAAGAGCATATTTTGGCTTTACAAGGCTGTAGATCAGCTTTATCTCTTCCTGACATGCATGTCCGGATACGTGAGTATCCTGATATACCAGAGTAGCGCCCTTCTTTGCAAGCTCATTCATAACCTTGGATACAGACTTCTCATTACCTGGAATTGGGTGAGAACTGAAGATGATGACATCACCTGGTGTGATGGATACCTTTCTGTGAGTGCTGGCTGCCATTCTGGATAAGGCCGCCATCGTCTCTCCCTGGCTTCCTGTTGTAATAAGCACGATCTTATTATCTGGATAATTCTTCATCTCATCGATGCCGATCAGCGTGTTGGCAGGAACCTTAATGTATCCCAGCTCTACTGCAATGGAGATGGTTGTCACCATGCTTCGTCCCTCGACAACAACCTTCTTGCCGTTTGCCGCAGCACAGTTGATAATCTGCTGTACACGGTCCACATTAGAAGCAAATGTCGCAACGATAATTCTGTGATCTACATACTCATCAAATAAATGTTTTAAGGTGATACCCACAGTCTTCTCAGAAGCGGTAAATCCTGGTCTCATGACGTTTGTGGAATCACACATCAGCGCCAGTACACCTTTCTTTCCAAGCTCGGCAAATCGTCCTAAGTCGATCGCATCTCCAAAAACTGGAGTGTAGTCAACCTTAAAGTCTCCTGTGTGAACGATAATACCTGCCGGTGTATAGATAGCAAGTGCTGCCGCATCGGAAATACTATGGTTGGTCTTTATGAACTCAATTCGGAAGCATCCAAGATTGATAGACTGTCCGTATTTGACAACCTTTCTTCTGGTAGAATGCATCAGATTATGCTCCTGAAGCTTGTGCTCGATGAGAGCCATTGTAAGCCTTGTCGCATAAATCGGAATATTCAGCTCTTTAATAACATATGGAATCGCACCAATATGGTCCTCATGTCCATGAGTGATAACCATGCCCTTGACTTTTGATGCGTTCTCTTTCAAATAGGTGATATCTGGTATTACAAGATCGATTCCCAGCATGTCCTCATCTGGGAAAGCCAAACCACAGTCTACGATAATAATACTATCCTCGTACTCAAAAGCTGTGATGTTCATGCCGATCTGTTCCAACCCTCCAAGCGGAATGATCTTAACTGGCTTATCGCCCTTTGTTTTCACGTTTTTACCTCCGTTCATATTCAGTTATCATAAATAAGCCATATAAAACATATGCAGCATCCACACGCTGCTCCGGTGCACCGCGATAGAAGCTGCCTACATGATTATCTGACTTATTCAGTTATTATATCGATTTCATCCATCAATTGTTCGAATATCTGCATGACGGCCTGAAGCTCGTCGTCATCATTCACAAATTCATAGGTGACCACACTGCTGTCTTCTCCATCCTCTACTGCCTTCATCACATAAACTGTCGCATCCTCAGATGACTCTGCATCGGCAATCCCCTCCTCGTCTGTCACAAGCAGGTAGTCATTGCCAGCGATCTTCGTCTGTTCTAGAACATAAAAATCAATCTGCTCATTATTCTCATCGTAGAATGGAATCTTTTCAAAATCATTCATCTTTCTATGTCCTCTCTTGCCGCTAGTTGTCATCCGATCATGCTACAAATATATGATATGCGTCCCTTGGCAGAGTAAGATTAGTATGATTGCTATATCACTCTTCACCTCTTGCCAGTCTTCTCCTAGTTGCCATGTGCATCCATATAGCTCTGAAGAATCAGCGTTGCTGCCATCCAGTCGATCCTCTCTTTTCGATGTTCTCTTCGAATGTTCGCTTCCATCAGAATCCTCTCTGATTCTACTGTGGTAAGTCTCTCATCCCACATCTCTACAGGGAGACCAGTCCTCTTCTCAAGCATCTTCTGAAATTCAAGCGTAGCTTCCGCGCGCTCTCCTAGTGAATTGTTCATATTCTTTGGTAAACCAAGCACAATTTTTGAAACATGGTATTGCTCAATTAGAGCATCAATTCTCGCCAGTGTCTGCCTTAACTTCTTACTAGACTTTCTAGTGATGGTCTCAACGCCCTGCGCTGTTATCCCCAACTCATCACTGACGGCAACACCGACGGTCTTTGTCCCATAGTCCAGTCCCATTAACCTCTCAGACATTCTTCTTTAATACCGTATTAATATAATTCTCAAAAAGCAGCTCGATAATCTCATCGCGCTCTACTTTCATGATCAGGCTTCTGGCACCATTGTGGCTTGTAATATAAGTTGGATCTCCGGACATGATGTATCCCACGATCTGATTCAGTGGATTATATCCCTTCTCCTCAAGAGCTTCATAGACCTCTTTCAAAATCGAAGCGACATCATAATCCTTCTCTTTTACTACCCGGAAAAACTGTGTATTATTGTTGCCCATGATTTACCTCCTTTAATGGACTTGCATCCATTTAATATTGTACTATGAGTAATATTAAATTTCAATTAAAAATTTACCATGTAGCAAATCGTCCGTAATAAAGTTGTCTATTTTTACTGATATTATATCTCCTGACTTGAGATTATTTGTATCATCTGTACAATCAATGGCTACCTTCGCATAATTTTTCGTGTAACCCTGTATATACTCTTTCCCTTCTACCGTGGTTTTTTCTTCTATGAGAACATCTTCTGTTTTACCCAGGTACCAACGCTCATATTCCACCTTATGTCTTGCCGTCATGCCTAAAAGTCTGGCCGATCTAAGCTGCTTTACCTGCTCTGGAAGATGGCCTTCCATTCTCTCGGCTGCGGTTCCAGAGCGAACGGAATACTTAAAAATATGCATCTCATAGAGATTGATCTTCTCAAGATATTGACAGGTCTTCTCAAATTCCTCTTCTGTCTCTCCGACAAATCCCACGATAACATCCGTTGTGAGAGCAGGATGTTCATAAGTCTCTCTTAACAGCTTACATGCATCCTCATACTGTCTGGTGGAGTAATGACGATTCATTCTACGAAGTGTCTCGTCACATCCACTCTGGAGTGAAAGATGAAAATGAGGACAAACCTTGTCACATTTCTTCAGTCTCTTTGTGAAATCTTCTGTGATGATTCTAGGTTCCAGAGAACCAAGGCGGATTCGTTCAATCCCGTCAATCTCCTGAATCTGCTCAATCAGATCAATCAGGCTGGTCGTTCTCAAATCTTTTCCATAAGAAGATAAATGAATTCCAGTGAGTACTACCTCTTTATAGCCTCTCTGAGCAAGATCTAGAATCTCCTCGATCACCTTCTCCGGCTTCTCAGAACGAATTCTTCCTCTAGTATATGGAATGATACAATAGGAACAGAACTGATTACATCCATCCTGGATTTTAATGTAAGCTCTGGTATGCTCCGTCACGTGATGGAGCTCCATGGACTCATACTCACCAGTGTGATTGATGTCGATAATATCCGTCATCAGATTATCTTTGGTCTCTTTATTCTGCCGGGCGGCTTCTTCTTCCTGATTTCCCTTATGTGTCTTAAAATACTCGTCAATCACCTTAGCGATATCATTTTTTCGGTTATTACCTAGAAGGATATCAGCAATCCCCGTATCTTCCAAGGTCTTTTCACCAGACTGCACATAACAGCCCGCTGCCACGACCAGGGCATCCGGATTATGTTTCTTGGCTCTACGAATCATCTGCCTGCTCTTTCGGTCCGCAATATTTGTGACAGAACAGGTATTAATAACATAAACATCGGCACTGTCATGGAAATCTACAATCTCATATCCCTCTTTCTCAAGGATCTCCTCCATGGCGTCCGTCTCATATTGATTTACCTTACATCCTAAGGTAAGAAATGCTGCTTTTCTATTCATATATCTGTCTCTTTCCCCTTGCTTACTATCCCCACATGATATCTTTCGATACTGTATCTATCTATTTCGATAACAGAATTCCATCACAGCCTTACCGCCTTGCTGCCCCTTACCTTGATTGATATAGATATTGACTTTCAAACCCTTTAACGGTACTATTAAAAGTAAATATCGGAACCCGTCAGGTTCCTAACATAGATTATTAGGAGGAATACTATTCATGAAAACTGTGAAAATATCATTAGATTCTATTGATAAAGTTAAAACATTCGTAAACATCATCAACCGCTACGACGCTGAGTTCGATCTGGTAAGCGGCCGTTATGTCATCGATGCGAAATCCATCATGGGAATTTTCAGTCTCGACATTTCTCAGCCGATCGACCTGAACATTCACAATGCTGATAACATGGATGAGATTATGGAATCTATCAAACCGTTCATGGTTGAGAAGGATCAGTAATCACTGTTTCCATATCTTTTGTAATCAAGAGGGTGCCTAATCATTGGCACCCTCTTTTTTGTATATTCCTATCCTTACTCTGACAATCAATGAGCATTCACGCGGATAACCTCTGTGGTCTCAATCGCCTCTTTCATCAGGCCATCAATCACATCGTCTAAGTTACGCTCTGACTTCTCAATCACGTCTAATCTAGGCTTAGTGACTGGATGTTTTGCCACGAAGATGGTACAGCAATCTTCATATGGCTGAATGGAAGTCCCATAAGTCTTAATCTTCTCTGAGATTGCAACAATCTCCTGCTTATCCATACCGATACATGGACGGAAAACTGGCATATCTGTTGCAGCATCGGTGCAGACCAGACTCTGCATGGTCTGACTGGCAACCTGCCCGATACTCTCACCAGTAATCAGCGCCATATCACCGTTCTTCTTGGCAAAATGTTCTGCAATCTTCATCATGTATCTTCTCATAATAATCGTCAGCTCATCATGAGGACACTTCTCATAGATGGCAAGCTGAATATCTGTAAAATTAACCACATGCAGATGGATTGGTCCAGTGAATTTAGCAATCTCCCTTGCAAGGTCCACAACCTTCTGCTTTGCTCGCTCGCTGGTGTATGGCGGTGCGTGGAAATAAGTAGCATCAATGCTGACACCACGCTTGGAAATCATGTAACCGGCAACCGGACTGTCAATACCTCCGGAAAGAAGAAGCATTGCTCTTCCGTTGGTTCCGACAGGCATACCACCTGGTCCAGGAACTTCTTTAGAGTAAATGTAAACCTTCTCACGGATCTCCACTGTGATGTAGACATCTGGATTATGAACATCTACCTTCATACCCTCAGACTCAAACTCCTCTAATAATCTCTCCCCTAAAAGGGCAGACACATCCATGGAGTGAATTGGATAACTCTTATCCCCTCTTCTAGTCATCATCTTAAATGTGAAATGATAGTCATCGTAATCATGTCTTACGTAATCTACGACTGCCTCTTTGATGTGATCAAAGTCTTTGTTCTCATCTACCACGATCGGGCAGATTCCTGAGATACCGAATACATGCTGAAGTGCATCAATGGCATCTTCATACTCAAAGTCGCCCTTAGCCTCAGCAAATACACGGCCGGACTCCTTTCTCACATAAAAATCTCCTACTGGCTTTAACGCATAACGCATCTGCTGCATCAGCGCATCCTCAAATGTATGACGATTCTTTCCCTTAATTCCGATCTCGGCATATTTGATTAAGAATGCTCTAAATTCCATCTTATCCTCTTTCTTTTAAAACCTGTTTTAAACTTGTTTTAACTTAACATTGGCTTCGGACATGTTATCATATCCGTTGTCTCTCAACATTATCGTCTGGTAAATCTTCTAAGCTTGGGTACTAACGCTTTTAAAGCTTCGACACACTCATCCGTCTCTTCCACCGTATTAAATGTGGAGAAGGAGAATCGTAAGGTCGACTCTAAACATTCCTTTGGAAGACCGATGCCCTTCAAGGTTCCGCTGATTCCTGGCTTGTTAGACGAGCAGGCAGAACCTGCGGAGACATAAATCCCACGCTCTTCTAAGGCATGGAGAAGAACCTCACTCCGAACCCCTGGGAAACTGATGGAGACAATATGCGGTGCCTGGCCAGAATTATCCTTGATATTATCAATCTCTCCATGGACTCTCTCAAGAAAATGTCCCTTAATCTCATTTAACTTTTCTACTTTAATATCATGATCCTCATAAACAAGATGAACTGCCTCACCAAGACCAGCGATGCCTGGCATATTCTCTGTTCCAGAACGCATACCACTCTGCTGATTACCCCCGTAAATAATCGGACGTATCTTGGTACCATTCTTTATATAGATAAAACCAGTTCCCTTCGGTCCATGAATCTTATGACCGCTGACTGAAATCATATCTGCTTTCCATCTTCTTGGACGAAGAACATATTTTCCAAACGACTGTATGCAGTCTGTGTGGAAGATGATGTCTTTATTGTATCCCTTGACAATCCTTCCAATCTCCTCAATTGGCTCCACAGCACCAATCTCATTGTTGACACTCATGATAGAGACAAGAATCGTATCTTCTCTCAAAGCATCCTTTAAGGCATCTAAACTTACAATACCGTTCTCATCGACAGGCAGGTAAGTAACCTCGAATCCTTCATCCTCCAAAAAAGAGAGTGGATTATAAACAGATGCGTGCTCAATGCAGCTGGAGATGATATGCTTACCTCTGCGTCGGTTGGCAAGGGCACTGCCAATAAGCGCCAGATTATTGGACTCTGTACCACCGGAGGTAAAATAAATCTCCTTAGGGTCCACCTTCAGACTTTTCGCAATCGTCTCACGAGAGTTGTTCATAATCTTCTCTGCGTCAAACCCCTTCTGATGCATCGAAGAAGGATTACCGTACTCAGTATCCAGCATCCTCATCACAATCTCGCGAACCTCTGGAAATGGACGAGTCGTCGCTCCATTGTCAAAATATATCTCTTTCATTCCCTCATCATTCTTTCTTTATAACTATTCCTGTCACCCTAAGCAACAAAATGAACAGTCACCAGCGGTTCACATTGTATGCAAAAGCAACAAGCTGAAATGACACCGTCAACCTACTTGCATGCTTGGCAATAGAAACTCCCCCTGTCCAGGCTATGACAGTCGGACAGGAGGAGCCAGGTGACTTTACAACACTACAATCGCCACAAGACACTGTTCCTTATCATAACAGTTAATTCAGGCAACTGCAAGTATTCTTTTTTAAACTGGATAAGCTCCGTTGGCTGTATCCGCTTTTGCCAGATCCACTTTCTTCTGCTGAGCCTCACGGTATTTGAAGAACTCTGTTGCAACCTGTGGGAAAAGGGCATAGGAGAGGACATCCTCATCCTGCTGTTTCCACTGAGCGCACTCTTTCTCCATCTGTGGAAGCTGTGGTTTGATCAGATCCGCTGGTCGGCAGGTGATTGGTTTCTCATCGCCAAGTGCCTTCTTGACAACTTCTGGATTCATCGGTTTGATGGTCTTTCCGTACTCTCCACGAAGAAGTGCTTTGGACTCGTTCGTAATCATCTTATATCTCTCGCCTGTGATTACATTTAATACTGCCTGTGTTCCGACAATCTGACTGGAAGGTGTTACCAGTGGAGGCTCACCAAAGTCTTTACGGACTCTAGGTACTTCCTCCAGCACCTCTTCTAGACGGTCGCTGGCTCCCTGTTTGTCCAGCTGACTTACCAGGTTGGATAACATTCCGCCAGGAACCTGATACATCAAAGTCTTGATATTAACGCCGAGAACCTTGGTGCTCATCAGACCACTCTGTAAATCTTTCTCACGGATAGGACGGAAATAGTCTGCAATCTCACCTAAAAGCTTCTGGTCTAAGCCTGTATCATATGGGGTATCACGGAAGGTCTCAACCATAACCTCTGTCGCAGGCTGGCTGGTTCCCATAGCGAATGGGGAGATAGCAGTATCGATGATATCTGCTCCTGCCTCAACCGCTTTCATATAAGACATTGAAGCGACACCAGAAGTGTAATGAGTGTGCATCTCAATCGGGATATCGGCTCCTGCTTTTAAAGCTTTGACCAGTCTGGCAGCCTCATATGGCTTTAACAGACCTGCCATATCCTTGATACATAAGGAGTCGGCACCCATTTCCTCAATTCTTCTTGCGGTCTCTTTCCAGTAATCTAAGGTATAAGCATCTCCTAATGTATAGGAAAGTGCAACCTGAGCATGTCCTCCCTCTTTCTTTGAGGCATTGACTGCAGTCTCCAGATTTCTCAGGTCATTCAAACAGTCAAAGATACGGATGA
>JAXJRI010000126.1:0-17862 GCA_036310685.1 Lachnospiraceae bacterium
GGTCTTACTTCTTTATATATAATATGGCGAAAAAGAAAGATGAGCAGGATAGCAAAAAATGTGATTCCAAGAAAGATAAGGACAAGTAAAGAAAAAATACTTGACAAAACAGAAGGCCTCCGATATAATATCTCCTTGTGAAGTGATGTATGTAAAGGAATTTTACTTTACATAAGGAGGCATATGGATAAGATTGTGAGACAGTCACTTCTGTTTGACTTCTATGGTGAGCTTCTGACCAAGCATCAGAAGGAGATGTATGGAGAGTATATTCAAGATGATCTCTCCATGACAGAGCTTGCGAATATCCATGGAATCAGCCGTCAGGGTGCCCATGATATGGTGAAGCGATGTGAAAAGATTCTGTCTGACTATGAGGATAGATTACATTTGCTCAGTCACTATTTGAAGATCAAAGAGATGGTGGTAAGAATCAGAGCGTGTGCGAATGAGATTGAAAGTACAGATGATCACGCTAAGATTGGTGAGAAGATAAAGCAGATTACAGAAATCTCGGATGAGATACTCGAACAATATTAACGTATACCGACAGGAGGCTGGTTATGGCATTTGAGAGCCTTACCGATAAATTACAGAATGTATTTAAGAACCTTCGAGGCAAAGGCCGTCTGACAGAGGCCGATGTCAAGGAGGCGATGAAGGAAGTCAAGAGAGCACTGCTTGAGGCAGATGTTAACTTCCGAGTGGTTAAGAATTTTACCAAGGCTGTCACCGAGAGGGCGGTCGGGCAGGACGTACTTAACGGACTGAATCCTGGACAGATGGTTGTCAAGATTGTAAAAGAAGAGATGGAAAAACTCATGGGTTCTGAGACGACAGAGCTTGTGATAAAGCCAGGTAATGAGATTACGGTCTTTATGATGATTGGTCTTCAGGGAGCTGGTAAGACCACGACTTCCGCAAAGATTGCAGGACAGCTCAAGAAGAAGGGTAAGAAACCTCTTCTGGTAGCCTGCGACGTGTACAGACCTGCGGCGATTAAGCAGTTGGAGGTCAACGGTGAGAAGCAGGGTGTGCCCGTATTCTCCATGGGTGATAAGAAGAGCCCAGTTGACATTGCAAAAGCATCCATCGAGTATGCCAAGGAGAATGGAAGGAATATCGTTATTCTCGATACGGCAGGACGTCTTCAGATTGATGAGGACATGATGGAAGAGCTTTCTAATATGAAAACAAGTGTTGATGTGACACAGAGTATCCTGGTTGTCGATGCGATGACCGGACAGGAAGCAGTTAATGTTGCAAAGACCTTTGAAGATAAAGTAGGCATCGACGGTGTGATCTTAACTAAGTTAGATGGTGACACCAGAGGTGGAGCGGCACTTTCGATTCGGGCTGTGACTGGTAAGCCGATTCTTTATGTCGGCATGGGTGAGAAGTTAGATGATCTCCAACAGTTCTACCCGGACCGTATGACAAGCCGAATCCTTGGTATGGGTGATGTGCTCACCCTGATTGAAAAAGCGCAGAATGCGGTGGATCAGGAAGATGCCAAGGAACTTGAGAAGAAGATCCGCAAGGCGGAATTTGGCTTCGATGATTTCTTAGACCAGATGCAGCAGATCAAGAAGATGGGAGGCATCACAGATCTCTTATCCATGATTCCAGGTATAGGAAGTCAGATCAAGAATGTTGATGTGGATGAGAGCAAGTTAGGACAGATTGAGGCGATGATCTACTCCATGACCCCAGAAGAGAGATCGAATCCGAACCTCTTGAATCCATCCAGAAGAAAGCGTATCGCAGCAGGAGCTGGCGTATCGATTCAGGATGTCAACAAGCTCTGCAAGCAGTTTGAGCAGTCAAGAAAGATGATGAAGCAGATGGGCTCCATGATGGGTGGCAAGGGACGCCGCCGCAGAGGTGGAGGTTTCAATCTCGGTGGAATGGGTGGAATGAAGTTCCCATTCTAAGGGGAGATTTAAGAGAGATAGTTCCCGGGAGACCGGTTCTATAAATATAACAACTTATAAAGAATAATGCAGCGGAATGAAAGGTAAAAGCTTTGGACTGTTGCTAATAATCATGAAAGAGGTATTGAAATGGCAGTAAAATTAAGATTAAAAAGAATGGGTAAAAAGAAGACTCCTATCTACAGAGTTGTAGTAGCTGATGAGAGATCCCCACGTGATGGAAGAAACATCGCTGAGGTTGGATTCTATGATCCTAACAAAGAGCCTGCAGAGTTACGCTTCGAGGAAGATGCAGTTAAGGATTGGCTCTCTAAGGGTGCTCAGCCTACTGCTACTGTTGCAAGATTATTAAAGACTGCTGGTATCGAGAAATAATCAGCCCGGAAGCGTGGGAGGCGTAGGATGAAAAAGTTAGTAGAAGTTATCGCAAGTTCTCTGGTAGACCATCCGGAAGAAGTTGTCGTGACGGAGAAAGAGACTGAAAATTCTATTATCTTAAAGTTACATGTCGCCCCGGACGATATGGGTAAGGTAATCGGAAAACAGGGCCGCATCGCCAAAGCTATGCGTACTGTCGTTAAGGCAGCAGCATCAAAAGGTGAGAAGAAAGTGATCGTGGATATCACACAGTAGATCGCATTACGCCAGGTATGCAGGAGGAACCGTCGAATGGTACTGTTCCTCCTGTTTTTTTGCTAAGCATGCAAGTGAAGTGCCAGTGGCTGTTCATATTGTTGCCTTAGCATGCAAACTGAAGTGCCGGTGGCTGTTCAGTTTGTAAAACATTTTGAATAGTCCTTTGAGATTGGGGAGAATATTGATGGAAGATCTTTTACAGGTTGGAGTAATCACAGGAACACATGGGTTAAAGGGAGAAGTTAAGGTTTTCCCGACAACAGAAGATAATAATCGATTCCTGGACCTTGATAAAGTTTATATTGAGACAAAAGAAGGCAATATTGAGGCTCACGTTGAAGGTGTCAAGTTCTTTAAGAAGTTTGTCTTTCTTAAGCTGAAGGGTTATGACGATATCAATGATGTTGAGCAGTTTAAGCGCTGTCCTATGCTGGTTACCAGAGAAGATGCGATCGAGTTAGAGGAAGACGAGTACTTTATTCCAGATCTTATCGGTATGGAGATTGTGGATGAGAGCGGTGCAACATTAGGAAAGCTTACGGATGTCATTCAGACAGGAGCTAATGACGTCTACGAAGTAGTGAGCGAGGAAGGAACACATTTTCTTCTTCCGGCAATTAAGGAGTGTATCCTTGATGTTGATATGGAGAACAATGTCATTCTGGTTCGCCTGATGAAAGGACTGGTATAGGAAAGTGAATTTTCATGTTCTGACTTTATTTCCAGATATGATTCGGGATGGACTTAACACCAGCGTGACAGGAAGAGCCCTAAAGAAAGGAGCCATCACTCTGGATGCTATCGATATCAGAGACTATTCAACTGACAAGCATAAGCATGTTGACGATTACCCTTATGGCGGGGGAGCTGGCATGGTTATGCAGCCAGGTCCAATCTACTCTGCCTATGAGGATATGACTTCTCATATGACAAAGAAGCCGAGGCTTATCTATGTTACTCCTCAGGGAAAAGTATTTGACCAGCATATGGCTGAGGAATTATCCAAGGAGGAAGACCTTGCCTTTCTCTGCGGCCACTATGAGGGGGTCGATGAGAGAATCTTAGAGGAGATTGCGACAGACTATGTTTCCATTGGAGATTATGTCCTGACGGGAGGAGAACTTCCGGTTATGGTGATGATTGATGCGATCTCCAGACTAGTGCCGGGGGTTCTTAACAATGAGGATTCTGCAGAGTTTGAATCTTTCCACGATAATCTACTGGAATATCCTCAGTATACCAGACCAGTAGAATTCCACGGTAAGAAGGTTCCGGATGTACTTTTGTCAGGCAACCATGCAAATGTCGACCGATGGAGAAGAGATCAGTCCTTAAAGAGGACTCTCGAGAGAAGGCCAGAGCTTTTAAAAAGCGCAGCCTTAGATAAGAAGGATCTTAAGTATTTGAGAACTCTTGGGTGGGAAGAAGATTAAAAAAGAGCACGCAAAGCAAAAAAATACTTGCACCCTATCTCATGTTGTGATATGATTTAACAGTTGTGATAAAAAGGTGGTCCGCTGTTACGTAAGGTATTAAGAACGCCGAGATTTATAGGAGGTTCACATGAAAGATATTATTAAGAGCATCGAGGATGCACAGTTAAAAGAGAACATTACAGATTTCCGCGTTGGAGATACCGTTCGAGTTTCCGCTAAGGTAGTTGAGGGATCTCGTGAGAGAATCCAGGTATTCGAGGGAACTGTTATTAAGAGACAGAACGGTGGAGCTAAAGAGACATTCACAGTTAGAAAGTTCTCTAACGGTGTTGGTGTTGAGAAGACTTGGCCATTACATTCTCCAATCGTTACACAGATTGATGTCGTAAGAAGAGGTAAAGCTAGAAGAGCTAAACTTTATTACTTACGTGATAGAGTTGGTAAGAAGGCTAAGGTAAAAGAGTTAGTTAAATAGTATCAGAACCTGGGGCGAGTATGATAAGTACTTGCCCCGTTTTACCATACAGGTATTTTAGGAGGTCCTATGAGAAATTACAGATATCTTGAGCGAAGAAATCGTATGTTGAAAAGAGTAGGTAATTTCGTCGGAGTGATCCTAGGTGCGATTATTCTTGCCTATATTATGGTGCATTTTTGTATACAGACCGCTGCCGTAGGCGGTGAGTCCATGCAGCCGTCCTACAGTGATGGGGATGTCGTCCTAGTTAATAAATTAGCCTATCATCTTAACAAGCCAGATCGGTATGATGTAGCCCTGATAAAGATTAACACGAGCACAGCTAAAGAATATTCGGTTAAGCGTGTAATCGGACTTCCAGGGGAGACGGTTCAGATTATAAATGAGGAGGTTCTTGTCGATGGAAAACCGATCTCATTTCATTTTGATGAGAATGTGATTTCTGCTGGAATCGCATCTTATCCAGTCAAACTTGGTCAGAATGAATATTTTGTGATGGGTGACAACTGTAATAACAGTGAAGATTCCAGATCGGCTAATATTGGTAACATAAAGAGAAGTCAATTCATCGGCAAAGTCTCGACCGTAATGAAAAAGTCAGACAGCCAGTAGATTACCCATCGAATCGTGGGAAGGAGAATCATATGCAGTTACAATGGTATCCAGGTCATATGACGAAAGCTAAGAGAATGATGCAGGAGAACATTAAACTGATCGATATCGTTGTGGAGCTGGTGGATGCCAGAATCCCATACAGCAGCAAGAATCCTGATATCGACCAGCTTGCTCAGAATAAGTATCGTCTGATTATTCTCAATAAAGTAGATATGGCAGATCCGGAGGTGACCAGTCTCTGGGAGAAGTATTATAAAGAGAAGGGCTTCTATGTTGCCAAGGTGAATGCCAGAAAGGGCTCTGGAATCAAGGAAGTTAAGAACCTGATTAATGAAGCCTGTAAGGAGAAGAGGGAGAGAGATAAGAAGCGTGGTATTCTGAACCGTCCGATTCGTGCTATGGTTGCCGGAATTCCGAACGTTGGAAAGTCTACCTTTATCAACTCATTTGCTGGGAAAGCCAGTGCTAAGACAGGCAACAAACCTGGTGTGACAAAGGGAAAGCAGTGGATTAAGATTAATAAGAATGTGGAGCTGTTGGATACCCCTGGTATTCTCTGGCCTAAATTTGAGGACCAGACGATCGGCATGAATCTTGCTCTCATCGGTTCTATCAAGGAAGAGATCTTGAATCTTCAGGAGATGGCGATAGCCCTCATCGATTATCTGACAGCAGAATATCCTGGAGTTTTAAATAAGAGATATGAGATCAATGAGGATACCGACAGAGTAGGAATCCTTGAGGAGATTGCCCAGAAGAGAGGCTGTCTGCTCAAGGGTGGAAATCTTGATCTTGACAAGGCATGCCGGATTCTGTTAGATGATTTCCGAAGCCAGAATCTCGGACATATCTCATTAGAGAAACCTGAGCTTGCATAAGGAGGATACAGATGGCAAAGCATTCAAGAAGAGCTTCTTCACATAGTGAAAATGAAGGTGGAAGCTTGGGACGTGAAATTTTCGGAACAGTCGCATACATTGTCTGTGTCTGTGTGGCTGTATTTCTGATATTACATTATGTAGGACAGAGAACGGTTGTCGATGGACCGTCTATGAATCCCACCCTTCATAATCATGAGAATCTGATTATGGATAAGCTGACTTATCATTTCAGTGATCCAAAGAGATACGATATTGTCATTTTCCCGGGTGTGGAGGAGGATGGAAAAAGACCTTATTATATTAAACGAGTGATTGGTCTGCCAGGAGAGACCGTGCAGATCAAGAAAGGCAAGGTCTATATCAACAATAAGAAGCTTAAGAGTGATACCTATGGAATCACAGATTATATCGATGAGCCAGGTTCCTTCGGGAAACCAGTGAAGCTTAGGAAGAACTATTATTTCTGTATGGGAGATAACCGTCCGATCAGCTTTGACAGCAGGTATCCAGAGGTCGGTCCGGTTAAGAGAAGTGAGATTGTCGGTAAGGTCTGGATTCGAATCTGGCCGCTCAGTAAGTTCGGTAGAGTGAAGTAGTATTATGGTAAAAAGTATTAAGGAGATTCGGGAGGAGTTCTCTAATCTCTCTTTTAAGGAGATTGAGAATCATATTAAGCTTTATCAGGATGACAGCAGGAAGGGTGTCATATCTCTTCTGGCTTCTCAGCGGAAGAAGCTTAAGAAGTATCATGATGAGCTTGTCCGTATCGAGAAGCTTAAAGAGTTTGAGAACAAACATCCGGAATGTCAATATATTTGTGGGATTGATGAGGTTGGAAGAGGACCTCTGGCAGGACCTGTTGTCGCAGGAGCTGTGATTCTTCCTAAGGATTGTCAGATCCTTTATATTAACGATTCGAAAAAGCTTTCTGCATCAAGGAGAGAGCAGTTGGATGCGGAGATTCGGGAGAAGGCAGTCGCAGTGGGAATCGGTATGGCTTCTCATGAGAGGATTGACCAGATCAATATTCTTCAGGCGACTTATGAGGCCATGAGGCAGGCAATTGATAATCTTAATGTTCGACCAGACCTGCTTTTGATTGATGCGGTTCATATCCCTCAGGTTGAGATCCCACAGGTGTCTATCATTAAAGGTGATGCCAGGAGCATGTCCATAGGGGCAGCCAGTATCGTCGCAAAGGTATTCCGAGATCATATGATGGAGGAGTATGATAAGATTTATCCTGGCTATGATTTTGCCTCCAACAAGGGCTATGGCTCAAAAGAGCATATGGAGGCTCTGAAAAGACAAGGTATGTGTCCGATTCATCGCCGGACATTTGTACATTTATAAAAATCGTAGCATAAGAATAGGAGTATTGATGAATCATAACAGGAGGACGGGAGTGCTTGGAGAGGCCATCGCCGCCCATTTTTTAGAAGAAAATGGCCTGCAGATTCTTGAGAGAAACTATCGCAGCTGTTTTGGGGAGATTGACATTATTGCCCGAGACCGCTGGGATCTTATTGTCAAACATGCAAGTGAAGTGCCGATGGCACTTCAGCTTGTTGTCGTGGAAGTGAAGACACGAAGAAGTGTAAGCAGCGGAAGCGGCGCTGAGGCAGTTAGTTACAGTAAGCAGCGGAAGATCTGCTATGCATTCAATGAATATCGGATGAAGCACCGGATTGGTGATTATGTCCCTGTTCGGTTTGATGTGATTGAGGTGGATGGTGCAGGGCACTGTCACTGGATTAGGAATGCGTTTGAATTTGTTGAGTGAGCGAATTGAGAGGTTTTTATGGAGTGGAAATACACTGGCGATCGTGATTCTACGATCATTAATGAGAAGAATGGAACCTGCTTTATTACATTTCCTAAGTTAGTAGAGGCTGGGGTTGTTCATGGGTTTTCAACAAGATTTGGAGGAGTCAGCAAAGGACATCTATCCAGTATGAATCTGTCATACACCCGAGGAGATGACCCAGCAAATGTCACAGAGAACTTTAAGAGGATTGGAGATGCGATCGGTTTTCCATATGAAAAACTGGTGCTTTCTACTCAAGTTCATGGAACCAAGATTCGTGCAGTCCATAAGGAGGACTGCGGGGAGGGGATTGATCGTCCTGCTATGCCGGAAATAGATGGTCTTGCAACAGATGAGCCAGGGATCCCGCTCTACACTTCTTATGCGGACTGTGTGCCTCTCTTATTCTATGATCCGATTCATAAGGTGATCGCTATGGCACATTCCGGCTGGAGAGGAACTGTGGCGAAGATTGGAGAGAAGATGGTAAGATTCCTAAAGGATCAGTATGGCAGTCAGGCTTCTGATCTGATATGTGCCATTGGACCATCGATCTGTCAGGATTGCTACGAGGTCAGTGAAGAAGTTATCGACCACTTCCGCTTTTTTTTGACGGAAGAGCAGGTTGAGACAATCAGTATCGATAAGAAGAATGGACATTATCAGCTGGATCTCTGGAAAGCCAATGAGATTATCCTGAAAGAAGCTGGTATTTTAGAAGAACATCTTGATGTCACAAATCTCTGTACCTGCTGTAATAGTGATAAATTATTCTCCCACAGGGCTAGTCATGGCCGCCGGGGCAACATGGGATGCTTTATGTATCTGAAACCGTGATCTTGGAGGAATACAAGTATGAAAAAAGAACATCTCCATATCGTCCGTCGGGTAAAACCGGACAGTATCGCATGGGAGTGCGGTCTGGAGCCGGGAGATGGTATTGTTAAAATTAATGGACAGACGATCGAAGATATCTTCGATTATCAATATAATATAGAGGATGAATTTCTTAAGGTGGAGGTTCTGACCAAGGATGGGGAGACCTGCATGCTTGAGATTGAGAAGGATCCAGATGAAGACCTTGGAATTGAGTTTGAAAACAGTCTTATGGATGATTACAAATCCTGCAGCAATGACTGTATGTTCTGCTTTATTGATCAGACTCCTCCTGGAATGAGAGATACTTTATATTTTAAGGATGATGATTCTAGATTATCCTTCTTACAGGGCAATTACATCACTCTGACTAACATGAGCTATGAGGATATCGACCGTGTGATTCGCTATCATTTGGCTCCGATTAATATCTCGGTTCATACAACTAATCCTGAACTGCGATGTAAGATGCTCAACAACCGATTTGCGGGAGACATCATGGACAAGATTGACAGATTCTATCAGGCTGGGATTCCCATGAATGCACAGATTGTACTTTGTCCTGGTGTTAATGATGGAAGGGAGTTGGATCGTACCATCAATGATCTTTCCACATTTCTTCCCTATATGGAATCCCTCTCTGTGGTTCCTGTCGGCTTGACGAAGTATCGCCAGGGGCTTGCTAAGCTTCGCCCATTCACTAAGGAAGAAGCGGTACTGGTGTTAGACCAGATTCTTGGATGGCAGGAGAAGATTCGCAGCGAGCATGGCACTTCATTTGTTCATGCCAGCGATGAGTGGTTCCTTTTAGCTGGAAGACCAATTCCAGAGGCTGATTATTATGAAGGCTATGGTCAGCTGGAGAACGGAGTGGGCATGATTCGACTTCTGATTGAGGAAGTGAAGGAAGCCCTGGAGGAGACCAATGGGGATGATCGCGCAAAAAGGGTAACCATTGCAACAGGTAAGCTTGCCTATCCTACTATCTGCATGCTGGCAGATCAGGTGATGGCGAAGTTCCCGAATATTGAGATACAGGTGGTTGAGATTATCAATCACTTTTATGGAGAACTGATCACAGTTTCTGGTTTGATTACTGGAGGAGATCTGAAGAATCAGTTGAAAGATAAAGATCTGGGTGATGTTCTTCTCCTGCCTTGTAACATGTTTAAGGCAGATCAGGAGATTTTCTTAGATGATGTGACTTTAACAGAGCTGTCTCAATCTTTACAATTACCAGTAAAAATTGTAGAATCAGAGGGAGAAGATTTCGTAAGGAAGATTGTTGCTAAAGAGGAATCTTCTGATTGAGAAAAAGAAAGTGAGGACAACATGAGTAAACCGGTAGTGGCGGTAGTAGGCCGTCCGAATGTGGGAAAGTCCACCTTATTTAATGCCATCGCCGGCAGCAGAATTTCTATCGTTGAGGATACACCAGGTGTCACAAGAGACCGAATTTATGCGGATGTCTCCTGGCTGAATTATCAGTTCACCCTGATTGACACGGGAGGTATCGAGCCGAATAGTGACGATGTGATCTTATCTCAGATGCGGGAGCAGGCTGAGACAGCCATCATGACAGCAGATGTTATTCTTTTCCTTACGGATGTGAGGTCTGGTCTTGTGGATGCTGATTATGAGGTCGCTAATATGCTGAGAAGGTCTAGACGACCAGTGCTTCTGGTTGTGAATAAGGTAGACGACTTTAATAAATATATGCCTGATGTCTATGAATTCTATAACCTGGGACTGGGAGATCCAATTCCGATTGGAGCTGCTGGGAAGTTAGGACTGGGAGACCTCCTTGATAAGGTTGTGGCAGAGTTTGATAATGAGCACAATAAGGAAGAGGAGGAAGATGACCGCCCTAAGGTTGCAGTCATCGGAAAGCCTAACGTTGGTAAATCTTCCATCATCAATAAGCTGCTCGGAGAAGACCGAGTAATCGTATCACCGATCGCCGGCACCACCAGAGATGCCATTGATACGACGATTAAGCGGAATGGACAGGAATATGTCTTTATCGATACTGCGGGACTTCGAAGAAAGAGTAAGGTCAAGGAAGAGCTTGAGCGCTACAGTGTGATCCGTACCGTGACTGCTGTAGAGCGATGCGACGTTGCAGTTCTTCTGATTGATGCCACAGAGGGTGTCACAGAGCAGGATGCCAAGATTGCAGGAATTGCCCATGAGAGAGGTAAGGGTATGATTATCGCTGTCAATAAGTGGGATCTTGTGGAGAAGGACAATAAGACCATAAAGGAGTTCACCGATAAGATTCGGAACAAGCTGTCCTTTATGCCTTACGCAGAGATTATCTTCTTATCTGCTAAGACAGGGCAGAGATTGCCGAAATTGTTTGACATTATTGATGCGGTTATTCAGAACAATGCATTAAGAGTCCAGACAGGAGTCTTAAATGAGATTCTGACAGAGGCGATGGCTATGAAGCAGCCGCCATCAGACAAAGGGAAGAGGCTTAGAATATATTACATCACACAGGTTGCAGTAAAACCACCGACATTTGTCATGTTTGTAAATAGTAAAAAACTGACACATTTCTCCTACACCAGATATATTGAGAATCAGATTAGAACCACCTTTGGATTCCGTGGAACTCCGATTCGATTTATTTATCGGGAGAGAAAGGAAAAATAATGATAGGGTATTTTATAGCATTTATTGTAGTGGGTTATATTTGCGGGTTATTTGAGAGTGGATACTTTGTGGGAAAAGTTTGTGGAATTGATATTCGTAATTACGGAAGTGGAAATTCCGGAACAACGAATGTTCTCCGTGTTCTCGGGAAAATGCGGGCTTTCCTGACATTTATGGGAGATGCTCTGAAGGGCTTTATCCCTGTAATGATTGTAAAGCATATCGTGGGACCGAACATTGGCTTAAGCGGAGAGATGCTGAGCTTTGCTGCGCTTCTGATTGGATTTGCAGCTGTTATGGGACATGATTATCCTTTCTATATGCACTTTAAAGGTGGTAAGGGTGTTGCGACTACAGCCGCAGTCTTTATGGCTTTTGACTGGCGCATGGGAACGCTTTGCTTTATTATCTTCGTATGCTTTGTCGCAGCGACAAGATATGTATCTCTTGGATCCATTATGCTTTCTATTGGTCTGATTCCAGAGATTCTGATTTTCCATCATGGTATGTGGAAAGTATTAGCCATTACTTGTCTGTTTACCTACTTCATCGTTTACAGACATCGTGCCAACATCGGACGACTTCTTTCTGGAACCGAGAGCAAGCTCGGGCAGAAAGTCAAAGTAGATCTTCCGAAAGATCACGAAGATAAATGACTACAGTGTCAAAATCATCATAATATACAATGATAAAAATATCACTAGACGAGAAGGGGCCCTCTGAATTAATGAATTCCATTAATTCAGAGGACCTCTTCTCTTTATTGCCAGACATGCAAGTGGACTGCCAGTGTCAGTTCAGCTTGTTACTTTAGCATGCGAAATGAACCGCCAGTGGCTGTTCATTTTGTTTTGTGCCCCTGATATCTTTCTACCATGCGGCTGTTATTCAGCCTCCTCGAGCTCTTCCCATCTCTCATAGAGCTTGGCGAGCTTCTCTTCATTCTCCTCGACCTTGTTGGTGAGTTCCATGAGTTTTGACATGTTGGTCGCATTCTCTGGGAGTGCGATCTCCTCGTTCAGTTTCTCATCCTCCTCCTCAAGCTTAGCAATCTCATTCTCGACTTTTTTCAGGTCGTTCTTACGCTTCCTCTCCTTGGCTGCCTGCTCTCTGGCCTTCTTCCAGTCTTCCTTGGAGTTGGTTGGCTTCGTCTCAGGTGCATGATCGGAGCTTTCTTCTACAAGGACGCTCTCGCTGTCTGCGGAGATATTGCCAGCCTCCTTCTGTGCAAGATAGTAATTGTAGTTACCCTTATAGTTGACAATGCCCTCTGGGGAGAGGTCTAAGATTCTGCTTGCGGTCTGGTTGATGAAGTAACGGTCGTGAGAGACATAAAGGACGGTTCCCTCATAGTTGTTAATCGCATCCTCTAGGATTTCTCTTGATGTGATATCTAGATGGTTGGTTGGCTCATCTAAAATCAGGAAGTTAGCGTTCGACAGCATCAGCTTTGCTAAGGATACGCGGCCCTTTTCACCTCCGGAGAGGGTACCGATCTTCTGGAAGACCGTATCTCCGGTAAAGAGGAATGCAGCAAGCACGTTTCGGATTCTGGTGTTAGACAGCTTCGGATAAGCATCTGAGATCTCATCAAAGATGGTATTCTCGTCATTTAAGATATGCTGTTCCTGGTCATAGTAGCCAATTGATACCTTGGAGCCATAACGAACCTTCCCGCTATCAGCTCTGAGCCTACGGTTGATGATTTTTAAGAGAGTTGACTTACCAGTTCCATTGGCACCGAGCAATCCGACGGTCTCTCCACGGAAAACCTTCATATTAAGATTGCGGAAGAGATGTTTGTCCCCGAAAGATTTAGATAGTCCTTCGATGGTAAGAACATCATTTCCACTTATGGTCTCTGGCTCTAAGGTGATTCTCATCTTGTCATTTAAGACAGCAGGTTTGTCGAGACGGTCGACTTTGTCTAACATCTTCTCACGAGACTCTGCTCGTTTGATTGACTTCTCACGGTTGAACTGTTTTAATTTCTTGATGACATCTTCCTGATGCTGAATCTCAGCCTGCTGATTAATGTAGGCCTTCATCTGGTCGTCACGCATTTTCTTCTTCTTCTCTGCGTAGGCAGAGTAGTTGCCGTTAAAGAGAGTGGACTTTCCATTCTCAATCTCGATTACTTTGCTGACAACTTTATCTAAGAAATAACGGTCATGGGATACGATGAGAACTGCTCCTCGGTAGTTGGAGAGAAAGGTCTCTAACCAGGCGATGGCATCCATGTCCAGATGGTTGGTCGGCTCATCTAAGATGATGAGATCAGGTCTGGTGAGCAGAATTTTTGACAGGGCGACGCGAGTCTTCTGTCCGCCTGAGAAAGAATTGATCGGGGTGTCGAATTCATCCTCCGTAAAACCAAGTCCCTTTAAGACACCCGTGATCTCGCTTTTCCAGGCATAGCCGTTGCTCTTCTCAAAACGGTCTGTGAGGAGAGAGTAACGGTTCATGGCACGCTCTAACTCCTCACCCTTTAAGCTGCTGATCTGCTTTTCCAGAGAGTGAATCTCTTTCTCCATATTGATGATCTCAGATTTGGCATCCAGCATCTCCTCGTAAACGGTATTAGGAGAATTGACAGAGATGACCTGCTCTAAATAATCGTAAGTCATCCCCTTCTGGAAGATGACCTGACCAGAGTCTGCCTCATATTCTCCGGTGATAATCTTTAAGAGAGTCGATTTGCCGGCACCGTTCATACCAATAATCGCGGCTTTCTCGTTCTCATTAATTAAAAAATTGATATTATCTAATACAGATTTGCCTCCAAATGATTTGGATATATTTTGACAAGCAAATAACATGTGAAACCTCCATTGATTTGAAAAACACAATCTTTAACATAGTAGCATAAAAGAAATAATAAGTAAACTGAGTGAGGGAAACAGCAAATGATAATTAGGCAAAAAAGAAAGACAAAATATTTTGTATAATATTTGACAATCTTTGATATCTTGTATATAATTTAAGCATAGAATTTCTTAATTTTAGATATTTGGACCATATATTTTGGTTAATTATTTAAAATTTGGAAGAAGAGTGCAGTTTTCTTCTGACAAAAGTATGTCAGAATTGTGACTTGCAAATCGTTTAGCAGATAGTACGATAGGAGGCTATAATGCCAGCTAGTAAGAGTAAAGTGAAGTCCTCAAGTGGAAAGCCAATCTCTCCGGCAGTAATTAAGCGTCTGCCAAGGTATTACCGTTATCTCGGTGACCTTTTAAGAAATGCGGTGGTACGTATCTCTTCGAAAGAATTGAGTCAGCGCATGAACGTCACAGCTTCACAGATTCGTCAGGATCTGAATAACTTCGGAGGCTTTGGACAGCAGGGTTACGGATATAATGTAGAATATCTTTATCATGAGATGGGTAAGATTTTAGGCTTAGACAAACCTAATAATATTATCATCATTGGAGCAGGGAATCTGGGACAGGCGCTTGCTAACAACTCAGATTTCGACAATAATGGATTCAAGATTATCGGCCTTTTTGATGTTAATCCAAGATTGATCGGCATGACTGTCAGGGGAGTTCGTGTGTATGATATCGACGACCTTCCTGAATTTGTAAAGAAGCATGAAGTCATGATCGCAGCATTGACTGTTCCGGGTTCTAAGGCGAAATCAATCGCAAATCAGCTTGTTGAACTTGGAATTCCTGGACTATGGAACTTTGCGCCAGTGGATCTTGAGCTCCCAGACAATGTTACCGTGGAGAACGTTCACCTGTCTGAAAGTATTATGACGCTCTCATACCGGATTCATAACATGGAACAATAATACAGTTATATATGAAGAAGAGACAGCAGGTTCTTTTTGCCATGCATGCAAGTGAACTGCCAGTGGCAGTTCGGCTTGGTGACGCGGATATGTGAAAAGGGACCTGTTGTTTTTCGATTTGAAGGAGGAATGGAAGATGGAATTTCTGGCATCCAGAGATGAGATGCAGAAGATAGATGCCTACAGTATTGAGAAGATTGGAATTCCAGGAATCGTACTGATGGAGAGGGCAGCACTGGCCATGGAAGAAGAGATTCTCTCCCGCTATGGAAATGACAAGAAGATCCTGATTGTCACAGAGAAGGGGAATAATGGCGGCGATGGACTGGCTTTAGGAAGAATGCTCCTGAGTCACGGTGCGAAAGTTACTTTCTTTGAGATTGGTGCCATTCATCACACAACGGATTCTTATCAGATCCAGAGGACGATTCTCGAAAATCTTGGGGTGGAGATTGCTGGTCAGATGCCCGAGGAAGACTATGATATCATCATTGATGCCATATTCGGTGTGGGCTTAAAGAGGGCTGTCGTAGGAGTTCAGGCAGAGGTGGTCCGCATGATGAATGAGAAGACTGCCATAAAGATCGCCTTAGACGTCCCAACAGGAATTGATGCCACAAGTGGAAAGCTGTTGGGAGAAACCTTCCAGGCGGATCTCACTATCACGGTGGGACTTTCAAAAATCGGCCTTGTCCTTGCCCCGGGAGCAAAATATGCTGGTAAAGTGGTTGTCAAGGATATTGGATTCCCTGAGAAAGCAGTCAAGGAGATTGCTCCTCATGTCTATTGCGATACGGAAGAAGATCTTCTGAGACTGCCTAAGAGAGATCCTTGGTCTAATAAAGGAACCTACGGAAGAGTTCTTGCTATCTGTGGAAGCAAAAACATGGCAGGAGCCGCCTATCTTAGCGGCAGTGCAGCTTACCACACAGGAGTTGGACTAGTAAGATTTTTTACTCCAGAAGAGAATCGAGTGATTCTGCAGACTAAGCTCCCGGAAGCAATCATGACAACTTATGAGAAGACCGAACACATGACCGATGAGACGGGAAGGGCGCTTGAACAGGCCTTATCCTGGGCTACCGTTATCGTGATTGGTCCAGGACTTGGAATGAGTCAGCATACAAGCGATATGGTAAAAATGGTTTTGACTGAGGGAAGACGCCCCCTTGTTATCGATGCAGATGGTCTGAATACCCTTTCCGCCATGGGAGAAGAGGGGGAGAAGCTGCTCTACGCATACCCTGAGGATATCATTCTCACACCGCACCTTAAGGAAATGTCAAGACTGACGGGTAAGTCGATTTCTGACCTTAAAGATGATTTGATCGGAAGCTGTCAGAATGCAGTTAAGAATATGCAGATTGAAAAGAGTAGAGAACATGCAGCCCGTGTGATTGTGGAGAAGGATGCCAGAACGGTAGTGTCAGACGGAGAATATACTTATATTAATAGGAGCGGCAATCAGGGCATGAGTGTCGGAGGAAGCGGGGATGTCCTATCTGGAATTATCGCTGGCCTAATTGCCCAGGGAGCAGATGCGATGACTGCCGCAGAACTGGGTACTTATATACATGGCTTGGCGGGAGACATAGCAGCCGAGAAAAAGGGTGCCCGATCCATGATGGCAGTTGATATCATAAGAAATTTGTGTGATGTTTTTGTAAATCACGGCAAAACTATTGACTGAGAGACTGAGTCTGGCTTATTCTAGACGAAAAAGCTAAAAAGGGGGCCCCTTGAGGGAAAAGTAGAATGTCATTAAGTTTAAGTGGGATATTGGCGCTGATCATCTTACTGTTGTCAGTGGTCATGCTGATTCTGGTTGTGATAGTGATTCAGATATCCGGAAGTTTCAAGAAGATTGATTTCTCAAAATTTAAGAAAGAGGAAGAGGAGAACGAATACGAAGAGGAGATTATGAATATTGCCCATGAAGGACATGAACAGGGAGCAATCCTTGCAGATGAGGCAGAGATGATTTCCAATATCTTCGAATTTGGAGATAAGGATGCTAAGGATGTCATGCAGTTCCGCCGCAAGATTGTCGGAATGGAGTCAGGAATGTCTTTAGATGAGGCAATCCGATTTATGGTGGGACAGCGTTATTCCAGATATCCTGTCTTTAAGGACGATCTAGATCATATCATCGGAATTCTTCATTTTAGGGATGCGGTTAAAGCTTACCTTGAGAATCCTGACCGTACTATCGATGATGTGCTGAGAAAACCATACTATGTACATGAAGCTATGAATATTAATGAACTTCTCACACACATGCAGACAGATAAAGTTCATCTGGCTATCGTCTTAGATGAGTTCGGTCAGACCGTCGGACTGGTAGCGATGGAGGATATCCTTGAGACTATCGTCGGTAATATCATGGATGAGTATGATGTGGAAGAGCATGATATCGTAAAGCTTCCTGGTCAGAATAAGTTCCTTGCCAGAGGAATGATCAGATTAGATGATCTAGAAGAAGTCCTGGGTATTACTTTTGATACGGAAGAATTTGAGACATTGAATGGATTCCTGATTAATGAGATTGGTCATCTTCCTGAATTCGGGGAGAAGGTTCGGGTGGAATTCAAGGGATACGTATTTGAGGCAACTCAGCCAAAAGATAAGGTCCTCCGTTCAATCTATATTAAGAGAACGGAAGGAGAAACAGAAGATACTGGTGAAGCAGTTAGTGTAAAGAATTCATCAGTTGGGAAATAAAAAGAGAGAATCCTCTCGAATTAA
>JAXJRI010000127.1:0-3639 GCA_036310685.1 Lachnospiraceae bacterium
TACGAATGGTATGTTAACATAATTGCAAGTGGATGTCAAGTATTTTTTCATTACTTGCTTCTTGCTTATAAGCCAAAAATGATAATGTCCTGGTAAAGCAAAAATGAAAATGTCCCGAATGTGTTATGATAATCCGCCTGATCATTGCCTAAACTGTAACTACTTCCTTCTTATTAGTGTCATTCGCTGCAGAGTGGGTGGGAGAACTGTCACCTTGGGCTGTCGCCCTTATAAGGTATACTTTAGAATCTGGCAGTTCTTAATGCCGAATCGGCTGAACTCTTCGTTAGTCATGTCATAAAAGTAGGACTGTATAAATCTGGAAATTCCATTATGGGCGACTAACAGATAAATCTTGTCATCCTTCTTCAAATCTTCTAAGAGACTGTAAATTCGATGGGCCATCATAAGCATGGTCTCCCCACTGCCATAAGAATCAATGAAATGCGTTTTAGCCACAGCAAAGCCTTCTCCATTTCTAGGGGTAGATTCCCAATATCCAAAATTCTGCTCCCTAAGTCTCTCCTCTAAGCGCATCGGAATTCCCGTCTCCTCCGAAATGTGTCGTGCAGTCTCACTGGCACGAACCAATGGGGAGGATAGAATCTGATCAATCTGAATCTTTCCTTGGTCCATCTCTTCCTTCAGCTGCTTTCCGCAGAGGATTGCCTGCTCATGACCATAATCCGTGAGGGCAATATCTGTCGCACCACAAATCTTATTTTCAACGTTCCACACTGTCTGTCCATGTCTGGTAAAATAAATTGGTTTTGACATAATAAAAGTCTCCTTTTCTCTCGGCCTCCCATAAATAATTTCCATCATCTCTATTTAAATTTTGAATTCTTTTATCATATGGATATTCCCCTTCATATCAAACAAGATAACAAAAAAGATATCGCCATACACTTTGTGATTAATGAGATGTCCGATATGCAAAAGATTCTTCTGACTGCCATCTTTACAGATGACCCTGTAGACAACATAGTCTCCATCCTGATTCTCAGGTTCGTTAATCTGACTCCAGATAGAACGTTCCACCTCGTCAATGTCTTCTTTATAAACCAAAGTCCAAAAACTTCCATGCGTGAGATCAAGAAATTCTGCCATATTACTGCAGCCAAACAGATTGATACATCTCTGATTGGCAAAGAGGATTCTCTTGTCCCCATGTGCTTTATAACAGAAGACAGCTCCTGGCAGACCACTCGCCAAATCTTCAAAGTTGAAATCGGTCGTGGTAGTGTCATTGCGGAAGAAGGTGAGCAGAAATGCTCTCCTGCCGCCACGAATCGTAATCAGCTGAATTCGCATCTTCCCGGGGAAGAAAGGATCATGATATGAGATCTCAATCAGCTGACCTCTCTTGCTCAGCTGACGAATCCCATCCAAAACCTCATGGAAGACTTCAGAACAGCCCTCATCTTTTCTAAAACGAACCCTTCCATCTGTATGGATTCCCCACTGCCCTAGCCAGTTGCGGCCAGTCTCATTACTATAGACAATCTCCAGAGAATCCTCATCTTCTACCAAAACGCTGACGACCTTAGGGTCATTGGCGGGCTCAAAACCTTTTCCAATATAAGGGTCTGCCTTAAACATAATATTAATATGCTCAATATCTGCAAAAAAGCATCTCTCATCTCTAGTCTCAGGTACAAGTCCCTTGGCCTTTAAAATCTCTCCAATCTTATCAATTGGCTCTGGCTTAGAAATATAATATCCCTGGATATAACAGCAGCCTAAATCCATGAGAAAATGCATCTCACTCTCTTTTTCCACACCCTCAGACAGGCAGAGAATACCCAGTTTTTTCGACAAGTCGATAACGTCCTTCACAATGTCAGGAGTACGATCGTTGGCATTGCGTAAAAACATCATATCAAGCTTCATGAGATCAAAATCAAACCTCTGCAATGCATTGAGAGAACTGTAGCCGCTCCCGAAGTCATCCAGCCAGACCTGATAGCCATCTTTGTGGAAATGACGGATATTATCCTGAATCATCTCCTCGTGATTGACAAGGGCAGACTCCGTAATCTCAATCGATATCGAATCATGTGGAACTTTATATTGATCAAGAATACTGTTGATTCTCTCATGAAACCAAGGAATCTCCAGATCATTTCTTGAGATATTGACCGAGATATGTAGATCTTTCCCCAATCTGGCGTAAGATCTGATCTGACGACAGGCTTCCTTCAGAACATATAAATCTAACTTATAAAGTAGATGCGTATTCTCAAGGACAGAAATAAAATCCTTCGGATTTAAAAATCCATTGACCGGGTCATTCCATCTGGCCAAAGCCTCAAAAGAGAATACCTTCCTGCTCATGGCATTGTAGATTGGCTGATAGTATACTTTGATCCAACCCTTTTCCACAGCATCATTAATATGCTTAATAATATAAGCATTTCTTTTGAGAGTATCCGCCATCTCCATCTTGAATCGACGGTAATAGTGCTCAAAATCATTATTGGCAGATTCGCAGGCAAGTTTTGCATAATCTAAGCAGTTGTTGCTATCCTTCTCCTCTACCGTCAAAGTATAGATTCCTGCATAGATGTCCACTCGTCCTGATTTATTCCGTTCCATCTGATCATGAACTCTGCGAATGATATCCTCCGCATTCTCATCTTCCACAAGACAATAGAATCGATCTCCCTCTGACCTGGTCAGATAATCTGTTCCTATAATCTGATGAATCACCTGTCCCATGTCCTTTAAGAGGGCATCTCCTGCCGCGAATCCCTGTTGATTATTAAAGACTTTAAACTGACTGATATTGAAACAGATGATGTCCCATCTTCTGCCCATATCTCCCCAAGTTAATACTTCCATAAAAGCGGTTAGAGACTGTCGGAAGATATCGAGCTTATATAATCCAGTGACAGGATCATAGTGGGTCACTTCATCAATCACCCAGCTGTTCTTTCGGTGGCGCATCAGCATTGCCACATAGTTCGTACAAACCTCAAATAGGGTCTCACAGTCATGGAGATATTCATCTGCAACGTTGGAGTAAGCCACTAGACCATAAACCACTTCATCAAGAATGAGCGGGCAGAATACCAGAGACTGGATTCCCGCCTGCTGCGTCCGGTGATAACCGTGCGGCTGAGCACTTTTATATTTCTCCATGCCAATATCAATGATCATCTGACCCTTATGAAAGGCATCCCACCAGGTTGACACAAAATCATCTTCCGTGATTGTCTGCATATCTGGGCGCGCAGGGCACCCATCTTCTCTCCAGAAAAATGTTCGATCAAAAGTCCCTTCACCGACCACGGTATAGATATAAATCGCATGTGCTTTTAGAAGCTTGCCTGCTTCCTCAAGAAATGCCCTGATCGAGGCATCAGGATCTTTCTTTGCAATCGATTTTTTCATACATTCGTTCACAAACTGTATACTGTCATTCGCTTCTGTTAAAGTCAACATACCTTATACCTTTATCCATAATCACGTATCAAAGTCGCGATACCAGCATGAAAATGTATCATTGATAAAATCACACTTTTCACTCGTTTTCAAATTCATTATACTATTGAACCTATGACAATGCCATATTGAAAAACCATTTTCGTTGTATGCACTTAAGAAAATACATGCATACAGTGTCAAAACTCATCA
>JAXJRI010000128.1:0-5181 GCA_036310685.1 Lachnospiraceae bacterium
CCCTGTATACTTATGATGACAGAGCAGAGGATATCTCCATAGAGAATGTACTCAGACAGTCCATTGACCTGATCTCAAAACTACCTGCAATCGCAGTGTACAGTTACCGTGCATACCTGCATTTCAGAAAAGATCAGACATTGATCATCAGAAATCCAAGACCAGACTATTCTACGGCTGAAAACATCTTATATATGATGAGAGCAGATGGTAAGTTTACACCGCTGGAGGCAAAGGTTCTCGATATCTGTCTGGTCCTTCATGCAGAGCATGGTGGTGGTAATAACTCCTCCTTCACGGATCATGTTGTTACTTCCTCTGGAACAGATACTTACTCAGCTATTGCGGCTTCGATCGCTTCACTGAAAGGACCGAAACATGGTGGCGCCAACTTGAAAGTGCTCAACATGTTTGAGGATATTAAGGCCAACTGTAAAGATTGGAGTGACGAGGAAGAACTGGCAAACTACCTCAATCAGATTCTGGACAAGAAGGTATTCGACCATGCCGGTCTGATTTATGGTATGGGACATGCAGTATATACTTTATCAGATCCAAGAGAGAGAATTCTTAAACACTTTGCCAAAGAGCTGGCAGAAGATAAGGGTATGATGAAAGAGTTCCAGCTGTTAGATACCGTTGAGAGAATCGCACCAGACCTGATTAATAACAAGAGGATGCTCTTTAAGGCAGTCTGTGCCAACGTCGATATGTACAGTGGATTTGTCTATACTATGCTTGGAATTCCGAAGGAGTTATTCACTCCTCTGTTCGCAATTGCCCGTATCTCCGGATGGTGTGCTCATCGTATGGAAGAGCTGGTCAATGGTGGAAAGATTATTCGTCCTGCTTATAAATATGTTGGTACTCACCGTGAATTTGTCAAGATGGAGGACCGAGGCAAGAAGGAAGAGGATTCTGAGGAAGAGTAATCATTAGATAATCAGGCATCAAATGACGTGGGATGATGAGTTTTGACACTGTAGGCATCAAATGTAAAGAAAAGAAGAAATATATGGAAGTTATCTGTTAATATATGAAAGGTTATGAATCTTCACTTTATTTTTTTCATATAATAATGTATAATGAAATTGCAGTGAATAAATTTTGTCCATCTATTATTATAGAAAAACATGGGCAGGGATATGATCTTATTAACTTAGGAGGATAAAGACATGGCATTAGTATCTGCAAAAGAGATGCTTGAGAAGGCAAGAGCTGGACATTATGCAGTAGGAGCATTCAATATTAACAACCTTGAGTGGACAAAGTCCATTCTTCAGACAGCAGAGGAGCTGAGATCTCCTGTAATTCTCGCAGTTTCCGAGGGAGCTGGCAAGTATATGACTGGTTTTAAGACAGTTGTAGGAATGGTTAATGGTATGCTTGAGGAACTTAACATCACAGTTCCTGTAGCACTTCATCTTGACCATGGTACATACGAAGGATGTAAGAAATGTATCCGCGCTGGATTCTCCAGTATCATGTTTGATGGATCTTCTCTTCCATTCGAAGAGAATGTTGCTAAGACAAAAGAGTTAGTTGCAACAGCTCATACATTAGGAATGTCTATCGAGGCTGAGGTAGGTTCCATCGGTGGTGAGGAAGACGGAGTCATCGGAATGGGTGAGTGCGCTGATCCACAGGAGTGCAAGAAGATTGCTGATCTTGGAATTGATATGCTTGCTGCAGGTATCGGTAACATCCATGGTGTATACCCAGAGAACTGGCAGGGACTTCAGTTCGATGTTCTTGAGGCTATTAAGAAAGAAGTAGGAGATAAGCCACTCGTATTACATGGTGGTACAGGTATTCCTGATGATCAGATCAAAAAAGCTATCTCTCTTGGAGTATCTAAGATTAATGTTAATACAGAGTGCCAGTTAGTATTTGCTGATGCTACACGTAAGTACATCGAGGCAGGTAAGGACAAACAGGGTAAAGGATTTGACCCTCGTAAATTACTTGCACCTGGAGCAGAAGCAATCAAGGCTAAAGTAAAAGAGAAGATGGAAATCTTCGGATCCGTTGGAAAAGCTGACGAGTAAGAAGTATAAATCTAAACAAGATAAGATAAAAAGGAAGCTCCAGGAGGGCTTCCTTTTGCCGTTTATGTTAGGTAACGATGGAATGGGGGAGATACGGATGAATACACATATGACGGAAGACAAGGTGGAGGAGATTGTGTGTCCTAAATGTGGTAAAAAGCATACCGTGAAAAAGTACACAAGAATCAATGTCACAGAGAAACCTGAACTTCGCGAGAAGATCTTAAAGAATGAGATTTTTAAGTTCCAGTGTGATGACTGTGATTACGTTGGACCGCTGACTTATGAGACTATGTACTGTGACAGCAAGCATAAACTCTTTATCTACATGGCACCAGAAATCACAGATGAGACTAAGCAGAAACTCAGCCAGATGGATCTTCCAGCAGGAGCAGATAAGAGATTAGTTGATAACATTAATGATCTGAAGGAGAAGATTATCATCAGACAGAAGCAGCTCGATGACCGAGTTGTGGAGATGTGTAAAGTTATGTATATCGGACAGCTTCAAGACATGATGGTCAATGATACACTTTTGAATATCCTGTTCGACTATGACAGCAATGGACCATGTTTTATCGTCTTCTTCCAGCACAAGGGAGTCGGTAAGATTCCATTAAAGCAGGATTTTTATGATAAGATTGAAAAACAGTACCGTGCAGGCATTTTAGATAAATCAGTGGACGATTTCATGAAGGTTGATATGGAGTGGTCCGGCAACCTGATGTTCCGAAGGAACTAGAATAATATTCGAAGGAACCAGAAGAATAATTTCTTCTTGCGTTAGTAATCGCACTGTGTTATAATGGGTAAGCTGTTTGAATAATTTGATGAATTTGAAGACTTACACCGTAAGGTGTTTTATTTATCGTAAGAGGGGTGAAAAAGATGCGTGAAGGAATCCATCCAAAGTACTATCAGGCAAAAGTTGTATGTAACTGTGGTAATGAGTTCGTAACAGGATCCACAAAAGAGTCCATTCATGTTGAGATCTGTTCTAAATGTCATTCATTCTACACAGGTCAGCAGAAGGCAGCTAAGGCTCGTGGACGTATTGATAAGTTCAATCGTAAGTATGGTATGGCTCAGAACTAGTCATCTGTAGCTTATTTATCAGGCGGTGACTCTGATAATCACAACATGTGATGCAGGGTTATCGCCTGTTTTGCTATCGTTAGAACGTAAATAATGCAGGATAAGGAGCATTGATTATTATATGAAGAGAACAAGTATCGGTGGGCAGGCAGTGATGGAAGGCGTCATGATGAAGAACATGGATAAGTACGCTGTCGCAGTCCGCAAACCTGATCAGAAGATTGAAGTAAAGACAGGAGAGTTTGTCAGCTTCTGCAAGCGTTACAAGGTGCTGTCGCTTCCAATTCTTCGAGGCATCGTCACATTTGCTGAATCTCTCTATATCGGTATGAAGACCCTGACCTATTCCGCATCATTTTTTGAGGAGGAAGAGGAGAGCCAGCCTGGAAAGTTTGAGCTCTTTTTGACGAAGGTTTTCGGGGAGAAGATGGAGAGTGTTGTCCTTGGACTTACACTATTGGCCTCTCTGGTGATGGCAATCGGCCTATTCATGCTGCTGCCGTTCTGGTTATCCGATCTGACAAAGAGTGTGGTTCATTCGAATACAGTTAGAATTTTTATCGAAGGTTTGATTCGAGTAGCGCTTTTCCTTATTTATGTCTGGGCGATTTCTAAGATGGAAGATATTAAGAGAGTGTTCATGTATCATGGGGCAGAGCATAAGACGATTAACTGCCTGGAGAGTGGAGAAGAATTGACACCAGAGAATGTCATGAAGCATTCGAGACTGCACAAGAGATGCGGAACCAGCTTCCTTCTCATTGTCATGATTATCAGTATTTTTGTGTTTATGTTTATCCAGTCGGATTCCCTTCTTGTCAAGTTCCTGATGAGAATCGTGCTGGTACCTTTAGTAGCCGGAATCTCTTATGAGTTTATCAGGCTGGCTGGAAGATCGAATAATAAGATTGTGTGTGCTCTGAGTAAGCCAGGACTGTCACTGCAGTATCTGACGACCAAGGAGCCTGACCTTTCTATGCTTGAAGTTGCCATCGCATCTGTAGAAGGTGTGTTTGACTGGAGAGCGTATCAGGAAGCCATGAGAAATGGAGAGATTGAAGACTAAGAGACCGTTATTAATAAGTAGGGTGTTGGAAGATGAGTAAGATGACTGCCCGCGATGCGGTGATGGAGATTCGCCGCAGATTAGGAGATGCGGGAATCGAGACAGCTGAATATGAGAGTTACCTCTTCTTAGAGTGGATCTGCGGAATCAGCCGGATGGACTACTATCTGGACCAGAGTAAGGTCATTATGGAAGATCAGCTTAGGGAACTTTTCTCTATGGTAGACCGAAGAGCCAGCCATGAGCCGCTTCAGTATCTGATGGGAACGGCAGATTTTATGGGCTTTACCTTCCATGTGGATGAGCGCGTTCTAATTCCAAGACAGGACACAGAAGTTCTGGTGGAGATGGCAGTCGATAGGATTCAGAGGCAGAAGAATCCTAAGGTACTTGATCTCTGCTGCGGCAGTGGCTGTATCGGAATCAGTGTGGCGAAGCTCTGCCCAGATGCGGACGTCACCTTAGTGGATATTTCAGCTCCAGCTTTGGAGGTGAGCAGACAGAATGCCAGAGACTTGGAAGCACCTGTAAAGATTATTCAGAGTGATCTTTTTACAGAGGTTCCGTCCAGGTATGACTTTATTCTCTCCAATCCACCTTATATTCCAACCAAAGTTGTGGAGGGTCTGATGCCGGAAGTCAGGGACCATGAACCACATCTTGCATTGGATGGAGAGGAAGATGGACTTGCTTTCTATCGAAGAATTGCAGGGCAGGCTGGTGAACACTTGAACAAGAATGGCACTATCATCATGGAGATTGGAAGTGACCAGGGTTGTGATCTTACCGAGATTCTTACCGGGCACGGATTCTCTCATGTGACCGTAACCAAAGACTTAGCAGGCCTAGACCGAGTGGTCAGCGGAAGGTGGAATGAGTGGTAGCGTCCCAGTGATTGACAAGAAGAGCTATATCACTTAAACTAAGGCTTGATTGTGGGAGTCGCAAAGCGACGGAACAATCCGTAGTCAC